>CACBBI010000057.1 GCA_902537445.1 uncultured Prochlorococcus sp. | reverse complement strand
ATGCAATTACCATTTGTACTCCAATCCGCCGAAACAATGAAATTTGCTGTTTCAATTTTAGAACCATACATGGAAACTGTAGATGAAAACATATCAAATGGAAAACTCTTAATTGCAACTGTCAAAGGCGATGTACATGATATTGGTAAAAATTTGGTAGATATAATACTTACAAATAATGGTTATGACGTAATAAATCTAGGAATAAAGCAAGATGTTTCAGCAATTATAGATGCACAAAAAAAATACAATGCAGATTGCATCGCTATGAGCGGATTACTTGTTAAATCAACTGCTTTTATGAAAGATAATTTAGAGGCGTTTAACAATGAAAATATTAGTGTACCAGTAATATTAGGAGGCGCAGCCTTAACCCCAAAATTTGTAAATGAGGACTGCAGCAAAATATATAAAGGGAAAATATTGTACGGAAAAGATGCGTTCACTGATCTTAAATTCATGAATGAATATATGGATAATAAGAAAAAGGGTAATTGGTCAAATACAGAGGGTTTCATTAACAATGAGGGTATAAATATTAATTTAGCCTCATCAAAATCAAACTCTCAAGCTGTTAAAAAATCATTATCCATAAATACCGAGACTTCCAAATTAAATTTACAAGAAAATTTTATAAGATCTAAATTTATAAATGAAGAAGATCCAATTCAAGCCCCTTTCTTGGGAACGAAAGTATTGTACGATGTTGATATAGATTTAAATAAGTTAATATTTTATTTAGATACAAAAGCTTTATTTAGCGGGCAATGGCAAATAAAAAAAGGGAAAAACCAAAGCGTAGATGAATACAATAATTATTTGGATTCATATGCTAAACCATTGTTAGATAAATGGTTAGAGATAACTATAGAGAAAAAACTTATATCACCCAAAGCAGTTTATGGATATTTCAGATGCGGGAGAAAAGATAATAGTATTTTCTTATTTGATGAGAAATCATTAAATAAAATTTCCCAATTTAATTTTCCACGACAAAAATCTGGGAATAATTTATGCATAGCTGATTTTTATTGTGATTTGAAAAATGATAAACCGATAGATATATTTCCTATGCAGGCAGTAACCATGGGCGATATTGCTAGCGAATATTCTCAAAAATTATTTAAAGAAGATAAATATAGCGATTATTTGTTATTCCATGGACTTACAGTGCAATTAGCAGAAGCTCTAGCTGAGTATGTCCATGCATTAATTCGTATTGAATGTGGTTTTAGGTCTGAAGAACCAGACAAAAACAGAGAAATACTAGCTCAAAAATATAGAGGAGCTAGATATTCTTTTGGTTATCCTGCATGTCCAAAAGTATCTGATTCAAACATACAATTATCATTGTTGGATGCCAAAAGAATAAACTTGACAATGGATGAATCTGAACAACTTCATCCAGAACAAAGTACTACAGCTATCATTTCACTACACTCAAAAGCTAAATATTTCAGCGCTTAAGCTAAATTTTTAGTTATTTTCTAAATATTCAATAATTTCTTCCTGTAGTTCTTCCATCGTTTCATTATCACCCAGATCAAGTCCCTCACCCGCGGCATCCTGTGTTAACTCAAGATAATATGAAGCACCATCACTAGATAAAAATTCTAATGCGGAAGTTTCATCACTATCTTTAAAAGCTTCATAAAGAGCTTTAAATGCAATGTTTTCAGTAAAGTCCCAATCCATAATGAAAAAAACCTTATTAGAATTATTACCTCCTTACCCCCCATACTCGTCAACCTTTTTTAAAGAAATGTTGGTGTTTTATTATTATTAAAAAAACTATGACCATAAATAATCAAAATCAGTTAAATGTCCTTGGAGAAGAAATTGAGATTTGTAGTTGCGCACCTATGACAGGGTGGTTCAGGGATGGATTTTGCAACTATGACAAAAATGATGGGGGAAATCATTCCATATGTTGTGTAATGGATGATAATTTCCTGAAATATAGTAAATCACAAGGTAATGATTTAATAACTCCCATGCCTATTTATTCCTTCCCAGGA
>CACBBI010000056.1 GCA_902537445.1 uncultured Prochlorococcus sp. | reverse complement strand
TCGAACTTCTAAAAAACATCTTTTTTATCTTTCATTTTTTTTTAATGTCTATTTAATAACCTCTTTAATGTCCACTAAAGAAATTAGATTTTTCCTTCCTATCTTGCCTATAATTTGTATTTATCTATCTACACTTTTAAATTCAAAAAACAAAGTTAAAGAAGTATTTTTTAAAAAAACAATTTTAATTGCAATATTAATAACTGCTATTTCATCCCAGAGCAGTTTGTTGAGTTATTTTTCACTTTTCAAAAATTCTAATTTCGAAGAAGAAAATAATTTCTTACATAGAGATATAATTCATGAAATTTCAAAAGGGAATAGGAATTTAACTTCGACCCTAGCCGTTTTACCAGATACAAGAGAAATTAATACTTTTAATCTAGAGGCAGAAGCCTCAAAAGAAGGAGAATATGTAGCTGTAAGACAAATAATAAGTAAAAAAGATACATATAAATTTGATCTTCAAAATTTTGATTGGTTTTTAATTAAAACTGGAGATCAAGGAGTGATGCAAAATGAAGCAAGAGAATTAATTGAAGAAAAACTTTATGATAATAAAGCATTTGAAATTCATAAAGAATGGGCTCTATCTGACAAAAGTTATTTAAGATTAATAAAAAGAAAATCACCATCAATTTTTATAGAAAAATCTAATTGCAGAAATAAAACACCTATAATTAATATCGAAAAAATTGATAGTGGATTAAAACTTATATCAAGCGGTTTTGGGAAGAACTTGAAATCTAGTAAGGTATTGTTAAATATAAAAACTAAAAATCAAATATTTAAAGAAAATATTTCATTAGCTAATGGGATGTTTCATCCTTATTTTAAGGAAAATGATTGTTATTCCATAGAGCAAAATATTCCAATAAGATTTTCTTCAAAACAAGAAGACCAAAGAAAGAAAATATATATTGACATTTCTTATATAGATAATTTAGGCAAAATTATTTTTGTAGATAAAAAAATAATAGAAAATGTTAACAGTAATTTTGATGAATCATTACTAATGGCAAATAAAATAAAAAAAGTTGAAGAACTAGGTTTAAATTTAAAGTCTGGACGGTATGACGATTTATTTAAGTTAGTGGAAATATTAAATCAAAGTGATCCAAAGCAGGTTTACCTAAAAGATGCAGAAGATATTTATAAAATAAGGTACAAAATGAGCCAAAATCAAAATTATCTCTACAACATATTAATAAGTCAAATACTACAAAGGAAAGTAAATGAAGCAAAAAAAACTACTGATATACTTATAAAAAATCACGGAAATTCAAATCAGAATATTTACATTTCAAAAGCAATAATTAACCTTTATTTACTAAATATAAGGGATGCTAGATCATCTATTAATAATGCCAAGACTTTAAGTAATTCCGTTAATAATGATGACATAGTTCAGACTATTGACAATATCTTAAAAATTCTCGAATTCAAGTTTATTTAATATCCATCTTATTAAATAGAAAATATATTATAATAATTAATGGTTTTTGCTTCTTAAAAGGATTTAATTCGATCTAAGAAGATATAAAGTGTTTTAATGGCGAAAAATATCCAATCTCCAAGAAAAATTGCAATAATCCATGATTGGTTTTTAGAAAAATCAATTGGTGGAGCAGAATATGTAACCAAAGTTATAGATGATAAATTAACCTCTACATATACTCAACCAGATATTTACTCTATTGTTGAAAATTTACATAACTGTAAAAATGATTTTTTTGGTAACCGGAAAATCAATACCAGCTTTATTCAAAAATTACCATTTGGCAAAACAAATGTTCAAAACTATCTACCTTTAATACCTTTTGCAATTGAACAATTTAATTTAAATAATTATGACTTTATTATTAGTTCTAGTCATTTAGCCGCTAAAGGAGTTTTAACTTCTCCAGATCAATTACACATTAGTTATGTCCATACTCCAATGAGATATGCATGGGATCAAATGCATATTTATTTAAAAAAATCGTATCTTTCTAAAGCTGGTCTAAGCCCTTTAATTAGATATATGCTTTATAAATTGCGTGAATGGGATTATATTAGTGGTAGAAGACCTGATTTACT
>CACBBI010000055.1 GCA_902537445.1 uncultured Prochlorococcus sp. | reverse complement strand
CAAATTTAGATTATGAACTAAAAGATATTTTCATAAGTGGTTTTCTAAGATCAGAAATAAATCCTTGCCAATTTATTTTTTCTTTTTCAAAAGCTTTTTCAACAATTTTCTCAGAATTTTTTTTTATAAAATCCAAATCAGGTTCTTCTACTCCTTTTGTTATTGCCATAAAATCAGCCAAAGAACTTGATACTACTCTTGTTAAATAAGCAGCACTCACAGCCTGAAATGTTCCAGAGACAAGCCAATTTGGGCCATGTAATTTTGTTATGCCAATTAGAGTCTGTCCACTCCATTCAATAACTCCCTGAGCAATTGCAGTCTTTAAAATCTCTTTAGAAACTTTATCTAAAATTTCAGGAGACCAATTACATCCCCATATAGACTTAATTTCTTTAATCATTAATGAATTTAGTACTGTCATTGCCATAACATCAATTGATGGGATAGGAGATAAGAAAACAGTCGTAGCGACAAGAATTTGATTTTTTCTTTGTATACCTTTTAACTGCATTCTTCTTATCCCTTCAATTTCAGATTGCCAGGAAACATGTAGTTCTTTCAAGAGCCTTTTTTTTGTATTTTCAATATTTTTAGATGAACTTATGAAAAACTTCCTTAACGAAAAAGGTATGTTTGTTATTTCATTCTTATTCACATCAAAAGTAATAATTTTATTTATAAAGTCACTTGAAATTTGCGACTTTAGGTCTTCTATCTGATTTTTGGCTTCTATTTCGTTGGAAGTTAAAGCTACCAACCAGATTGGCATATTTTTAGGAAACTTTTCCAGCCACAAAAAATCATTCGCCGACAAAGGCAAGTTTAAAAAATAAAAGATTGCATCACTTTTCAAAGCTTCTTCTGGGATAACTTGGGAAGAATTGTATTTAGGTAGTTTTTCGAATAAATCAATATCAAACTTATCTGTTTTAAAAAAACTTTTTAAAACAGACTGACAAATCTGATAATGGTTTTGTCCAATGCAACTTATTTTTTCTTTTTCACATCTATTAACAATCGATTCAAGTATTTTTTGTCTTTTTGAATTCTGTTTCTCTAATTCATTTGTCGCTTCAAGTTCTTCAAAAAAATTTAAATCTTCATTACATAGATTTATCCAACCATTTAAATTATTTGGCTCATTAAATTTAGGCTTATCATTCTTCAAGTAAAAATATCCCCCCAAACACAAAGCAAAAAATCCTATTGAGCCGCCTGCAAAATGAATTAAGTCACTGACAAACCATTCCCCAAAACCAAATAACAATAGAATAATAAGAAAATTTTTTTTTGGAAACTTCATGAAATCCTTTAAAAGGTTGTCTTTACTAATATCAAACACGATGCTTTATTTCTCTAATTCTATTTTAATGCAAGTTGTGGATGAGAAAAGCGAAATTACATAAGTCGTTAATCAAAAGATAAAAATTTAAGGAATTTAAAAAGACTTATTGCATAACAAGATGCTAGGTTAATAAACTATTTAAATAACTTAAGAAACATCAAGATGTCTAATTCAAATTTCAGCAATAATCCTGGACAAGAAAACTACAGAGGTCGCTCTAATAACGAAAGATCCAATTTCAGAGATAGATCAGGCGGGAGAAGAGATGGAGGAGGATTCCGCATAAGATTGAGTGATAACGAAATGAAAGCTGTTAAATCAATACAAGAGACCTTTCAATTAAGGTCTACTGTTGCAGTTCTGGGTTTCTCTGTTAGAACTCTTAGCGAAATGATCAAAGACGAGAAATTGATTGAATCAATCAAAGAATATGCTAGAAACAATAAAAACTCCTCTCCGAATAGACAATCACAAAATCCTTATGAAGAAAAGAAAACAACAGCTCCTGATCCCTTTGCAAGACCAGTAAAAAGCACATCAACTGAAGAGATCCAAACTAGCGAAGTAAAAGAGGATGGCGAATAAAAAAAGAATTCTTTCAGGAGTTCAACCAACTGGTGATTTACATATTGGGAATTGGCTTGGGGCCATTAATAATTGGGTTACGCTTCAAGAGCAATATGAAACATTTCTATGCGTAGTTGATTTGCACGCAATCACAGCTTCATATAATCCCAAAGAATTATCTAAGAACACTATCTCTACTGCGGCTCTGTACGTCGCATGTGGA
>CACBBI010000054.1 GCA_902537445.1 uncultured Prochlorococcus sp. | reverse complement strand
AAAAAACTAAGAATAGCGAGAGAAACAAGAGAGATTTATGCACCATTAGCTAATCGACTAGGAATAAACAGATTTAAATGGGAATTAGAAGATTTAGCTTTTAAATTCCTAGAGCCTAAAGAATATCTAGATCTTAAAGATCAAATCGCCGTTAAAAGAAGTGATAGAGAAAAAAGATTAAAAGTAACTTTGAATCTTATGAAGGAAAACTTGATTTCAGCGGGTTTGAAAAATTTTGAAATAACAGGAAGGCCAAAACATCTTTATGGCATCTGGAGCAAAATGGAAAGACAACAAAAGCATTTTCACGAGATTTATGATGTTGCTGCCCTAAGAATTATCGTGGACAATTCAGATAGTTGTTATAGAGCTTTAGCAGTTGTTCATGATACTTTCAAACCAATTCCAGGTAGATTTAAAGACTATATAGGATTACCAAAACCCAATGGATATCAGTCCTTACACACTTCTGTGATTGGAAGACATCGACCTATTGAAGTTCAAATTAGAACTACTTCGATGCATCAAATTGCTGAATATGGTATTGCCGCTCATTGGCAATATAAAGAGGGTGGTTCTCCTGCTAAAAGTAATGCCGAGAGATTTAATTGGTTAAGACAATTAGTAGAATGGCAACAAGAAGGTAATGAAAGGGATCATAATGATTATTTAGCTTCAATTAAAGAAGATTTATTTGATGAAGAAGTATTTGTGATCACTCCAAAAGGAGATGTTGTTGGTTTAAGGAAAGGATCTACCGCGATAGATTTCGCCTACAGAATTCATTCTGAAGTTGGAAATCACTGTAATGGAATAAGAATTAATGAAAAGCTTTCTCCATTATCTACAGCACTTCAAAATGGTGATTTCATAGAAATTTTGACAAGTAATAATGCTACTCCAAGCTTGGATTGGCTGAACTTTGTAGTTACGCCAACTGCTAAAAATAGAATTCGCCAATGGTATAAGAAAAGCCATCGTGATGAAACGATTAAAAGAGGTAGAGATTTACTTGAAAAAGAAGTAGGTAGAAACGGTTTTGAAGCATTACTTTCTAGTGAAGCCATGAAAAAAGTTGCAAATCGATGCAATTTAAAAACTACTGAAGACCTTCTTGCATCTCTTGGTTTTGGTGGTTTAACTTTGCATCAAGTATTAAACAGACTAAGAGAAGAAATAAAATTACAGACAGAAGATGTAAAAAATGATTCTGACTCTGAAATAGCAAAATCTCTTAAAAGTAATAATAATTTATCCACTAATCAATCTATTACAGCAGCTAAATCACCAATTTCCGGGATAGAAGGTCTAGATTACAGAATAGGTAAATGCTGTTCCCCACTCCCAGGCGAGGATATTATCGGAACTGTGTCGCTCGGCAACCATGGGATAACTATACATAGGGAAGATTGTGAAAATGTAATACCAATTCCAATAGAGAGAAGATTACCTGTCGGTTGGAATCAAGATAATAAAAATGGCGATAATAAGTTTCCAATTCAGCTACGAATAGAAGTCATTGATCGAGTTGGAGTTCTTAAAGATATTCTTATGCGGTTATCTGATAAAGGTATAAACGTTAGTGATGCCAATGTTAAAACTGCTTATGGTAAACCAGCTATTATAAATCTTTGTGTAGGTCTTGAAAGTTATAATCAACTTCACAAAACAATTGAACAAATTAAATCAATGGCAGATGTTTTAGATATTGCCAGAGTTGGACAAAGTTAATTTTAAAATCAGATCAATCTATCTTTTACTTTTTATCTTGTAGATAAAGAAAACAATACTGCCGCAAATCAAAGCTAATAAAATACCTACACAAGATGAACCTAAGAGTAATTTTAAGGAAAAAATTCTACCTTGTTTCCATAAGTCATCAATAACTAAACTTTTTTCAAGAATTTTATTAGAAGGATTATTTAAAAAAATCGAACCAACTTTATAGTTAAAATAATAAAGTGGAATATAAGTAAAAGGGTTGCTGATCCAGGTACCAATTGCAGCTAGAACAATATTTCCCTTAGCTATTTTCGCAAAAAATACTCCCATTAAAGTCTGAAAACCAAAAAATGGAAAGCAACCACTAAATACCCCTATAGCTAAACCTTTAGCATTAAAGAAAGGACTTCCATTCTGACTCCTAAATAATGATAGAATTTTCTTATAGGTAATATCTCTTTTAAATCTCATTCAGAAAGAAAATTTCAAAATTAAATTCTTGATAATCTTACTTAATTATCCATAACAAAGCGAGAGATGGATTCGATAGTTACTACAGAAGATACGATAGCCGCAATTGCTTCAGCTATAAGTATTGGGAAGGGAGGAGTTGCGATAATAAGAGTA
>CACBBI010000053.1 GCA_902537445.1 uncultured Prochlorococcus sp. | reverse complement strand
AATTTTCAAAAAGGAATACTTAAATTATGTCATCAGCTCCAGCCGTAACTGATTCTTCATTTGACAAGGATGTACTGCAAAGTGATCTGCCAGTATTGGTTGATTTTTGGGCACCATGGTGCGGTCCATGTAGGATGGTCGCTCCAGTTGTAGAAGAAATCTCAAAAGACTTTGAAGGGAAAATTAAAGTTTTTAAATTAAATACAGATGAGAATCCAAATGTAGCCAGTCAATACGGAATTAGAAGTATTCCTACATTAATGATCTTTAAAGGAGGTCAAAAGGTTGATACCGTTGTTGGTGCTGTACCCAAAGCAACTCTTTCGAGCACTTTAACTAAGCATTTATAAATTTAAAAGCTTTGCATAAAATTGGACTAATAGACTATGGAATGGGTAATATTCATTCCGTAACAAAATCTCTAGAAAGTCTTGGAGAAGAAATTATATTAATTAAAAACTTTAATGATTCCAAGCTTTGTAAGGCGATAATACTTCCTGGGGTTGGGGCATTTGATCCAGCGATGAATAATCTGATAAATACTGATTTGATAACTGATTTGAAAAATTGGATTAAAAGTGGGAAGTCCTTTTTTGGGATATGTTTAGGTCTCCAACTCCTTTTTGAATCTAGTGATGAAGGAAAAGTTCAAGGGCTGGGAATTTTAAAAGGAAAAATACAAAAAATACCCAATATTGTTAACCAAAGAATCCCACACATAGGTTGGTGCCAACTTTTACCTACAAAATCAAATACATTATTAGAGCTTGAAGAATTAAATAATTGGGTCTATTTTGTACATTCCTATCATGCAATCCCAGATGACTTAAATATTATTGCAGCTCAGGTTGATTATGGCTCTGAAAAATTAACTGCAATGATTGAGAATGATAATTTATTGGCCTGTCAATTTCATCCGGAAAAATCTGGAAAAACCGGTGAAAAACTTTTGAGAAGATGGCTGAGTAATATTCAATAACAGATGATTCGGGATGAAGACTAACTTAAGATTAATAGGTGGTAAAAAACTCCAAAGTCCAAATAATTCTTACACCAGACCTACAACTTTGAGAGTGAGAGAGGCCATATTTAATATATTGAATAATAGAGTTGAAAATAGTAACTGGCTTGATTTATTTAGTGGAACAGGGGCCATATCTTGTGAAGCCTATAATCACGGAGCAAGCAAAATAATTGCAATTGAAAAAAACAAAATCAACTCAAAAATTTGCTTAGAAAATATACTCTCGTTGGAGAATACGGAGAATAGGAGAAATGATATCGAAGTTATTTGTAAAGACGTTTTGAAATGGACAAAACCAAATTATGAGAGAAGCTTATCATCTAGAAATATGGATTTAAACAAATTAAAATTTGATTTTGTTTATCTAGATCCTCCCTACGATGTGGATTTCCATGAATTAGTTTTAAATCAATTATTCAATTGTAATTTTTTAAAAAAAGATTCAACAGTTATTTGTGAACATTCTCCAAACTTATTTATTAAAAAAAGTACTTTGTGGGAAACTATAGATGTAAGAAATTATGGTCAGTCAAGATTAACATTTTTAATCAATGTCCAGCATCCCTGAACCTCTTCTGTATTGATTCCAAGCACTTACGAATAATCCAAGAAGAGTAATTGGAACTAAACCTAAAACAATTCCACATAGAAGAGGCTCGATCATTTTTTTGCTTTTTTTGAATTTCTTATCCACAATTGTTACATAGAGACTATTTTTTGTGTCAACATCTTCATCAACTGCAGCAGAAAGAGACTTTAAAAGAGAATTCTTAAAAATTGTTTTTATTGCATTTGTAGTTCTATTGATTTGTTTTTCAATATTTTTCGTAAAACATCAAGAAAATAATAAATATATCATTGAAACTCTTGAGCTTAATGGATCTGCTGAGGAAGGAGATGCTCTTTTTAAGATAAATTGTGTTGGATGTCATGGAATTACAGCAAGAGGATTAGTGGGGCCAGACTTACACTCAATAACTCAACGTTTGAATGATAAAGAGATAATAAAACAAGTTACTGGAGGCCTAACTCCTCCTATGCCAAGTTTTGAAATTGATCCTGTAAATATGTCCAATTTATTAAAATATCTTCATAGCCTTGAATGATTTTGAGGGAAAATTTTTCTAATTTAAAGGTAATATTAGTTGAACCAAATGGCCCTTTAAATGTAGGGAGCATTGCTAGATTATGCTCCAACTTTGAAGTTGATGAATTAAGAATTGTTTCTCCAAAATGCGATATATTCTCTTTAGATGCAAAAAAAATGGCCCTTAAAGGTCAAAAATTTCTTGATAATTGTAAGATTTTTTACAATCTTGAAAATGCTATTTTTGATTGTGATTTGGTTCTTGCATCTTGTGGAAGGATTGATGTAAGTAAAGATTCATTTTTTCAATCTTCAGAAGATGTATTTAATTGGATTTCATCTTTTAAAAAAATAAATAATTTAGCGATTATATTTGGAAGAGAAGATAGTGGTTTAACTAATGATGAATTACTTCTGGCAAATAAGACTTTTAATATTCCTACATCTGTGAATAATCCGTCTTTAAATCTTTCTCACGCAGTTTCAATAGCTTTGTATGAGTTAAAAAAATCTTCAAAAAGAAACTTTGATCAAGAATTAAAAGTTTTTAATCTTGCATCATCAAAACAAATTTATGACTCTTTTTTGGAGGTAGAGGAATTGCTTTTGAAGGTTGGATATCTTTTAAAACATACCTCTAGACCAAAAATAGTTAAATTCAAAAATTATATTTTAAGGGCAAATACATCTATGCACGAAATAAATGTTTTAAGAGGAATTGTTCATCAAATAAAATGGTTTTTGAATAATTCAAAAAGAAACTAGCTACATAATTAATTACGTTAGGTTTTATTTCTTTGTAGTTTTAATTTGAAAGGGATATTTACTAAAAACATTTTCTGAAGTAGCATCTATTGATTATTTGAATATTTAAGAAAACTAAAACTGTG
>CACBBI010000052.1 GCA_902537445.1 uncultured Prochlorococcus sp. | reverse complement strand
CCAGGGTTAGGTTTTTGAGCAGTAAAGAGATTTGTTTTTGCAATTCCTGGGTGAGCAGCTAAAGAAAGTATATTTTTGTGCTTTAAGTTCTCATTTAGTTCCAAAGCAAACATTACATTTGCCAATTTACTATTGGAGTATGATTCCCATTTGTTGTAATAGTTCTCGGCTTTCAGGTTTTTCCAACCGACTTTGCCAAAAAATTGTGCTCCGGAAGTCACCGTCACTATTCTAGATTCTTCTTTTTTTTCAATAATTGGAAGTAGCTTTAGAGTCAAAAGCATGTGAGCTAGATGATTAACTGCAAATTGTATTTCATATCCTTGGGCACTAAGAGTTTTAGGCGGATGCATAATGCCTGCATTATTGATTAATAAATCCAAATTTTCAAAATTATCAAAAATTTTGGACTGAACTTCAACAATATTTTTTAAATCTGACAAATCTAATTCTAAAGGTGTAAATAATCCTTCAGGATTAAGACCTTGAAGTTTTTTGATGGTTTGATTAGCTTTTTCAAGCGATCTACAAGCTATAACAACATGAGCATTTTTTTCTGCTAAGGCCTTTGCAGTGTAGTATCCAAGACCACTATTTGCACCAGTAACTAGCGCTGTTTTGCCTTTAAGGTTTGGAATATTAGATGTTTCCCAGTTAGAGATTTTAGGTCTTGAAATAGTGGCAGTCATTTAGTAATCCTGCAAATTGCTTTGGAATTTAACCAAAATTTAATTACTTTCCCACTGTAAATACTGGAAGTCAGTATCGTGAGCTCTAATTGAAGGTACTATTTAATATTATTTTTCAATTGCATATTGCCATTCGTTATTTTGAGATAAACTTTTCTCTCTAAGTAACTGTAATTTCCTACTATTTATTTTTATAACTATCCCATTAGTTGGATATTTCGCAAATATTTTTTTCTCTAACCAATTTTTTTTATATATTTGGATTTCGCTTGTATGATTTGTGAAGTAACTGTCAGGGGTGCTGAAGCCACATTTTTTAAGATAGTTAAGGGTTTCATATTGATTAAGTCTTCCATTAAGTATTTGGAAACAGCAAAAGCGGAGACTTTCTCCAATCCCTTTCTTATTATTGAGGTATTTTCTTGTAATTCTTTGGGAAATGCCGGCAACTTGGTTTGTAGCGTATAGTTCACCTCTAATTTGAAAATTTCGTTTGATAGGAATACAATCGGGGACATTTTTAATTTGTTTAATTTTGCTTGAGACATCAAATCCTTTGTTTGTAATAGCTCTATTAAACTTGCCATCTATATATCTAATTGCAATAGCACAGCCATCAATTTTGGGTTGAATGCTTAATCTTGTTTTTGTTAATAAACTTTCCAAAAAATCTTTATAGTTTTCTTTGGCTAATTTTGGCAAAAGTTTATTATTTTTTTGATTAAAGTAGTCAGGCTCTGGATCAATAGGAATAAAAAGCTTTTCAAGTTGCTTAAATGCATCATCCGAAATTATGCCTTCACCTATTCTGTATTGTTCATCTAGATACTTAACATCTCTCACTAATAAATTATTCATAATAATTTTGATAAATATTTAAAAATCTTTTAGAAAAAATCATTTAAATAAAGATTTGAAAATTAAAATTAGATCTAAAAAGTAATTGACCACTAAATATCCTCCTACGCAGAGAGCGATTTAAGAGTATAAAATGTACTGATAAGGCGTTTAAATTAAATACTTCAATCAAACATATTTACTTAAAAGTGAAATAGAAAATTTTAAGAATTATTTGATGGCAAATTTTTGAAATATCTATCAATACAAAAAAAAATTTTTTAAAGTTATGAGAAAATGTCATTTTTATTAAAAGCTCAAAATACTTGGGAAAATTTTGCGAAATACAAAATCAATGATTATGCAAAATTAAGAAATTTTGATTTTGGGCCAAATAACGAAAGTTCAGTTTCAAAATTATCGCCTTTCATTACTCATAGAATATTATCGGAATATGATCTGATTCATGATATTAAAAGTAAGTACAAAATCAAAAATTCAACTAAATTTGTTGAAGAAATATTTTGGAGAGTTTACTGGAAAGGGTGGATGGAAAATAGACCTAAAGTTTGGAGAAATTTTATTTCAGAAAACAATCTCGATTATGATTATGATTTATATGAAAGTGCAATTAATGGCAAGACAGAATTAGATTTTTTTAATTCTTGGGTCCATGAATTAAAGCAGTACAACTATTTGCATAACCATACAAGAATGTGGTTTGCGAGTACTTGGATATTTAATTTAGGCCTCCCATGGCAATTGGGAGTAAAGTTTTTCTTTAAATATCTTTTTGATGGAGATGCTTCATCTAATCTCCTTAGCTGGAGATGGGTCGGAGGATTGCAGACGAAGGGAAAACAATATCTTTTTTCATCATCAAACCTCAGAAAGTTTTCAAATAATAGATTTAATGTAGAAAAAATAAGTAATCAACAAATTTTTCTTGAAGAATCTAGTCAAATACCATTTGAAGATGAGATTTATAAAAATGATATGGATCCTAAATCAGATAATCTGATTATGTTTGAAAATGATCTGCACCTTGCAACCCTTAAAAATTTACTTCCAAGCTATAAAAAAGTATTTATTATTCTTTTAAAAAATGAACAAAGACAAATTAAATTGTCTGAATCTGTTTTGAAATTTAAACAAGATTTGGTCTCTGAATTTGTAGAGCAATTTGAAAATGTTGAACAGATTGATCCTTATTCATTGGAAAAGACTTTTAAAAATATTAACGAAATAGACATTATTTATCCTGGAGTGGGAGAAAATTATGATTTCATAACTGAGTTTAAAAATTTACATCATAAAAAAATTTTTAATCTTGTGAGGGATGAAGATTTATTTGCTTGGAAATTTGCTAAGAGAGGGTTTTTTAAATTTAAAGAAAATATTCCAAAAATAAATCAGAGAATTTATGAAAATTTTTCAAAAAAATAATTTTTAACTTTGTTGAATTCCTAATCAGAAAATAACCTCTTTGGTAAGTAAGTATAAATACTTATTTAGGTGCGACTTTTGCTCTTTAATCCACGATGGATACTGTGACTAGTTATTTTTACTTA
>CACBBI010000051.1 GCA_902537445.1 uncultured Prochlorococcus sp. | reverse complement strand
AACTAATGTTTGATATCCCAAGTATTATATGAATATCTGGGAAATTTTCACGAATTTTTAATATAGCACTAATAGTTTCTTTAGCGTTTAATCTATCTTCTTCTATCCCTGTAGATATTGGCAGAGCTAATGGATCAAAAAATAGCTCATAATCTGACAAACCACATTCTCTTGTTCTATTAATCGCTCGTTTGACAATCTTATATTTTTTTTCTGAATTCCTTGCCATTCCATCCTCATCAATTGTTCCGACAACAAGACCTGAACCATACCCTAAGGCTAAATTTAGAACTTGATCAAACCTTTCATTGCCATCTTCGTAATTGGTTGAATTTATAATACATTTACCACCAGCTGACTTTAATCCACTTTCCATTTTGTCAGCATCTGTAGAGTCAATCATTAATGGTAAATTTATATTGGTAACTAGTCTTGAAGTTATTTCCTTCATATCTTTCACTCCGTCTCTGCCTACATAATCAACATTTACATCAAGAACGTGAGCATTTTCTTTTTGTTGTTGCTTGGCAATTGCAACTAAGCCATCCCAATCGTCGTTATTTAATAACTCCCTTACCTTTTTCGATCCACTTGCATTTAATCTTTCTCCTACTATTAAAATTGAATTGTCTTGTTTATATGGCACAGAGTTATATATTGATGAGGCAGATGGAATAAAACCACTTGAATTTTTCTTACCATTGTTGTAGGTCCTTTCAATATCAATAATTTCATCGATTATTGAAGACAGGTATTTTATATGTTCAGGTGTTGTCCCACAACATCCACCTATTAATTGAACATTAAAGTCATATATAAAATTCATTAACTGCATCTTTAATTCTATTGGCTTTAATCTATAGTGAGCTACACCACCAATATTTTCAGGAAGACCTGCATTGGGAATACAGCTTATAGCGAAGGGAGAATTTTCAGACAAATATTTAATATGTTCCTTCATTTGCTCAGGACCAGTTGCACAATTAAGTCCAAGGATATCTATATTAAATGGCTCTAATATTGTTAATGCAGAAGCAATATCAGATCCAACAAGCATAGTACCTGTTGTTTCCATTGTTATAGATACCATTAAAGGTATATCAATATTTTTACTTTCTAGAATTTCTTTTGATGCTAATAAGGCAGATTTAATTTGTAAAACATCCTGACAAGTTTCAATCAAAAGAAGATCAACTCCTCCATCTATAAGACCATAAATTTGTTCTTTATATGATTGCTTTAATTCATCAAAATCTATATGTCCTAAGGTGGGTAATTTAGTTGTTGGCCCAATTGAACCTGCTACAAACCTTGGTTTATCAACTGATGAGTATTTGGCAGCAGCTTTTTTTGCTATAAATGCTGCATTTTTATTTATCTCATAAGCCTTATCTGCAATATCATATTCATCAAGAACTATTGATGAGGCACCAAATGTATTAGTTTCTATAACATGACAACCTGCTTCTAAAAATGATTTATGAACCTTCTCAACTACTTCTGGCGATGATAAAACAAGGTTTTCATTACATCCCTCTAATTCTTTTCCTCCAAAGTCATCTGCAGTAAGATTTAAGTTCTGAAAAGATGTTCCAGTACCTCCGTCAAAAATAATTAATGGTTTTTCATCTCTATTTAAATAGGTTCTGAAAGATTCCATTTTTAGTTAAAAAATTATTTATTTTAGTGAAATTCGTGTTACCCAATTATCATAGTCTTGAGAACGACCTTCTGTTATTTCTATAAGCTTACTTTTTAATTTATTCATTATTGGTCTTTCAACATTTAACTCAGTTGATTCAATTTTTTTAACTGGTGTAATTTTTGCTGCTGTACCAGTTAGAAAAACTTCATCTGCTATTAATAATTCTGTTTTATCAACAGGCCTTTCAATTACATTTATTCCAAATGATTTTGCTAATTCAATTACACTAGCTCTAGTAATACCCTCAAGGATATCTTGATCAACACCAGGAGTGATTAAGTCTCCATTCCTTACAATAAATAAATTCATACCACTAGCTTCGCTTACCTTACCACTTGAATTTAATAGCAGGGCTTCATCAAAACCCGACAAACTAGCTTCTGTTTTGGCTAATGAACTAGTAATATATGCTCCACTTATTTTTCCTCTTAAGGGGAGAGATCTATCTTCTTGTCTTGTCCAACTACTCATTCTACAAGAAACACCATCTGGGGATAGATAATCTCCTAGTTCAATACAATAAATAAAGAAATTTGTTTCAATATTGTGTAACCTTGGCGCTATACCTAAATCGCTTGTATATACAAATGGTCTTATATAAATAGGTTTTTCTGGCTTGTTTCTTTTTATAACTTCTTCTAAGGCTTTAAAAATATATTCTTCAGAAATTTCAGTTAAGAGTAATTTTGCACTTTGAGATAATCTTTTTATATGTTTATCAGTTCTAAACAAAAGGAATTCTTCTTTGTTTGTTGGGTTAGGTATCGCTCGCATCCCTCCAAATGCAGCAGTACCGTAATGTAGTGCATGAGTAGCTATTGATATTTTTGCTTCTTTAAATGGAATACATTTACCTTCGAACCAGGCGTATGGAAGAAATTCATGCATATTTAATTTATTTAATTAAGGTAAACTTGTTTTATCCTACTAACGTATTCTAAACCTTATTTATATATAAAAATGCACAGGATATTAAATATAGCAGGAAATGAAAAGAATAAGGATGATTTAATTGAACAACCAGCTGCAGATTTTATTTTTATAACAAGTGTCAAGGCTGATTTAAATCTTATATCAAACTTATTGTTAGAAAAAGAATTTGCTTCATTAAAAAATAATATAAGAGCTTTAGAAATTTCTAATTTAAAATCCTCTGCTCAAATAGATAATTATTTATTAAAAACAATAAATTATGCAAAAGTAGTCGTACTTAGAATATTTGGAGATAAAGGTACATGGAACTATGGAATTGAACAACTTTTAAATTGGCAAACAGTTAATAAAAAAAGGAAGTTAGTAATCCTATCAGGTACCATTGACCAGGAAATTTCCTTATGTGAAATAAGTAGTATAGATAAAAATATTGCATTAAATATTTCTAGATTACTAAGATCTGGAGGACTGGATAATTATAGAAAGTTTCTTAATTGTTTAAATTATTTAGTTGTAGATGAAAA
>CACBBI010000050.1 GCA_902537445.1 uncultured Prochlorococcus sp. | reverse complement strand
ATTAGTATCATAGATTCATTAAAGATTATTTATCGTGAACAAACGCTGGAGAAACGTAGGACTTTATGTTCTAGCCGTTATTACTGTAATTTTCATTGGTACTTCTGTATTTGATAAACCTAGTACAGAAAATGCTACAAAAACCTTAAGATATAGTGATTTTATAGAGGCAGTTCAAGATAAAGAAATTAGTAGAGTACTAATATCTCCAGACAATGCAACAGCTCAAGTTGTCGAAAATGATGGGAGCAGATCTGAGGTCAATTTAGCCCCAGACAAAGATTTATTAAAAATCTTAACTGAAAATAATGTAGACATTGCTGTAACTCCCACAAAATTAGCTAATCCATGGCAACAGGCTATAAGTAGCTTAATTTTTCCAGTACTTTTAATTGGAGGATTATTTTTTCTTTTCAGAAGATCTCAAAATGGCAATGCTGGTGGTGGCAATCCTGCCATGAGTTTTGGCAAGAGTAAAGCAAGACTTCAAATGGAACCATCCACACAGGTAACATTTTCAGATGTTGCAGGTGTTGAGGGTGCAAAATTAGAATTAACTGAAGTTGTAGATTTTCTTAAAAGTCCAGACAGATTTACTGCAGTCGGTGCAAAAATTCCAAAAGGTGTTCTTCTTGTTGGTCCTCCTGGTACAGGGAAAACATTACTAGCCAAAGCAGTTGCTGGAGAGGCGGGGGTACCTTTTTTCTCAATATCAGGTTCAGAATTTGTGGAGATGTTTGTAGGTGTTGGTGCTAGCAGAGTTAGGGATCTATTTGAGCAAGCTAAAAAGAATGCCCCTTGTATTGTTTTCATTGATGAAATTGATGCAGTGGGAAGACAGAGAGGCGCTGGTATGGGCGGAGGAAATGATGAAAGAGAACAAACGTTAAACCAACTTCTAACAGAGATGGATGGTTTCGAAGGTAACTCAGGAATAATAATAGTTGCTGCTACAAATAGACCTGATGTTTTAGATTCAGCTTTAATGCGTCCTGGAAGATTTGATAGACAGGTAACAGTTGATAGACCTGATTATGCTGGTAGATTACAAATATTAAATGTTCATGCTAAAGATAAAACACTTTCAAAAGATGTTGATTTAGATAAAGTTGCCAGAAGAACACCCGGATTTACTGGTGCTGATTTAGCTAACTTATTAAATGAAGCAGCAATACTAGCAGCTAGAAAAGATTTAGATAAAGTGAGTAATGATGAAGTTGGCGATGCCATTGAAAGAGTTATGGCTGGTCCAGAAAAGAAAGATAGAGTAATAAGTGATAAGAAAAAAGAATTAGTTGCTTATCACGAAGCTGGTCATGCACTTGTAGGAGCATTAATGCCCGATTATGATCCTGTAGCAAAAGTCTCAATAATTCCTAGAGGTCAAGCTGGAGGCTTAACTTTCTTTACTCCAAGTGAAGAAAGAATGGAATCAGGTCTCTACTCTCGTTCTTACCTTCAAAATCAAATGGCTGTAGCTCTTGGTGGAAGAGTTGCTGAAGAAATAGTCTATGGAGAAGAAGAAGTTACTACTGGTGCTTCAAACGATTTGCAGCAAGTTGCTAATGTAGCAAGACAAATGATCACAAAGTTTGGCATGAGTGACAAAATAGGTCCAGTTGCTCTAGGTCAATCTCAAGGTGGAATGTTTCTCGGAAGAGATATGAGCTCCACAAGAGACTTTTCTGAAGACACAGCAGCCACAATTGATGTAGAGGTTTCAGAACTTGTTGATGTTGCCTATAAGAGAGCTACAAAAGTTTTATCAGATAACAGAACTGTTCTTGACGAGATGGCTCAAATGCTAATTGAGAGAGAAACTATAGACACTGAAGATATCCAAGATTTGCTTAACCGCTCAGAAGTTACAGTTGCAAACTATATTTAAACTCGAAAATTTCAATTTTTAATGAATAATAAAGAAGATCCTTTTTCGGAGTCCCTGAAAATAGATTCTTTTTTTTTTACTTATAAAACCTGAAGATAATATTTACTCAAATACCTTTATAAGAAATTCATTTTTTGAAGAATTAGAAAGCTTAGTAAAATTAGGACTAAAGAATATTGAAATCAGTTGGTCTAACAATGAAAATTGGCTAGATTTTGTATCCGATATCAAAATTAAATATCCAAGAGTTAATTTAGGCTCTGCCTCGATAGTTAATAAACAATCAATAGAAGATTCTTTAAAAATTGGTTTAAATTTTTCGATGATGAAATTTTGGGATAAAGATCTTTTCAATTATGCGCAGTCAAAAAATTATTTACTAATTCCTGGTATTAATAATTTAAAGGATCTTAAGGACGCGATAAATTTAAATTGCAAAATTATCAAAATTTATCCAGTAAAAAGTAAAGATAGTTCGATAGATATATTCAACTATAAAAATATTGATTTCATTGCTGCTGGAGGACTATCAATCAATGATTTGAAGAATTATAAATCTTTAGGGTATAAGGCAGTCGTAATAGGAGATAAAGCTATCAAAAATAAAAAATTTGATCCAAATATATTTGCATGGCTCAAAAATAATTAAATCAAAGATAAATATAATTTATTTCAAAAACTACTAATTCTAATTATTTACTAGACCACATTGAGCATGATTCAGAAGCAAATGATCAGCAAGTACTAAAGCAACCATAGCATCAACCATAGGAACTGCTCTTGGTAGAACGCATGGATCATGTCTCCCTTTTGCTTTCATAAGTACTTCTTTACCTTCAGCATTCACTGTTTTCTGTTCTTTCCCAATGGTTGCTGTAGGTTTAAAAGCTATCTTCATCTCAATATTTTCACCATTACTTATTCCACCCTGTATACCACCTGAATTGTTTGATGTTGTTTTTAACTTACTAGAATCATCAGACTTAATGAACGAATCATTATGCTCACTTCCTTTTAAATAAGTTCCAGAGAAACCTGAACCTATTTCAAAGCCTTTCGTGGCAGGCAAAGACATCAAAGCCTTTGCGAAATCAGCTTCTAATTTATCAAAAACAGGCATTCCAAGACCAGACGGAACATTTCTTACTAGGCATTCAATAACACCACCGCAAGAGTCTCCTTGACGCTTTAATTCCTTAATTCTCTCGATCATTTCTGTTGATACCTTTTCATCAGGACATCTAACCATATTAGAATCTATTTTTTTTTGAGAAATATTCTCTTTATTTATATCAGAATCAATATCATGTATACGCTTTACCCAAGATAATATTTCAGTGTTACAGAAGCTTTTCAATAA
>CACBBI010000049.1 GCA_902537445.1 uncultured Prochlorococcus sp. | reverse complement strand
CCCCTCCACTTCATACAATAATGTTGGGCCTTTACTATGATACCTAGACCTTTAGGTTCACAAAGTTTTTCGATTTCATCTGCAAGAATCATTACAGCTTCTTCCTGAATATGAGGTCTTGAGAAAACCCAATCAGCAACTCTCGCAAATTTTGAAAGTCCGATGACTTTATTCCCAGGTTTAATACCTATCCAACACTCTCCTAGAATTGGAACTAAGTGATGTGAACACGCAGATCTAACAGAAATTGGTCCGACTGTATAAATCTCATCAAGATTCTTGTCATTTGGGAAACTTGTAACTTTAGGTTGTTGATGATATCTGCCTTTAAAAACTTCATTTAAATACATTTTTGAAACTCTTTCAGCAGTTTCTTGTGTATTATGATCATTTTCAACATCTATTACTAGGGACTTTAATAAATCCTTAACTCTTGAGGCAACTTCTTTTTCTAAAATTTCTAATTCCCCTGGATTTATAAAATCTGCAATATTATCGTTGGCATTAAATCTGTCCCCAGAATTCTTGATTCTGTCTCTTATAATTTCAGAAATTAATTTATTAGTGATCTGGTCGTCAAAGTTTCTAATATTATCGTTGGGTAATGTAGAGGTCATAAAATTCTTGACAGAAAATTGTATGCAACTTAATTAACTGTATCTTCTAAAAGCTTTATTGCTTACACACTATATCACATTCTCTTGTTCAATCGGGTTCGATTAGCCCTAAAAAAAATCACTTTTTAAGGATTAAGGAAAGAAAAAGAATGTTTAAAACGCTCCTCCAGAAGGCATTAAAATCAAGTCTTCAATCAGTTGTGATTCAGGTTTTTGAGCCATATAGAGAATAGTCTCTGATACTTCGCTTGAAGAGAGCATAGAAGTTCTATCAAAATCAGCATTAATAGATTCTGAATCCCAAAGAGGAGTATTTACTGAACCTAAAGTTATTGTGCAAGCTCTGATTGAATTAGATCTCTCCTCTTCCCTCAAGCATTTAGTAAACATCGCTAGTGCAGACTTTGAAATACAATATGCTCCCCATTGGGGGAATGCATTATAAGAAGCATGGCTACTAACGTTAATGACTAATCCACCATTTTTTCTCATTTGAGGAACAATTGAGCTGCAAATTTGGAAAACACTTGTAAGGTTTATTTGCATAGTTTGTTCCCATTGGCCCAAATCCATCTCAAATAGTGGCCCATTAAATGCACAACCAGCATTATTTATCAAGACTGAAGGGCACCCATATTTCTCAATTGCATCTTTAACACAATTCTCTATTTCTAGAGGATTAGATAAATCACATTTAACTAAGCTAATTTTAGACTTAGTAGTCAATAGTTCACTCTTTAGTTTCTCCATTGATTCAATGTTCCTAGCAAGTAAAATTAAATCCCACCCAGCATTAGCAAAAGTAATTGCAGTTGATTTGCCAATACCCTTCGTAGCACCAGTTATAAAAGCTAATTTCAATTTATTCAGTTATTTGGGGAATTTCACTATAAATCTCTTCAATATTATTGGCTTCGATAAATTTTCCTAAAACCCTAAACTTTTTATATCTTTTCTCAATGAGTTCGTCTTTTGTCATTTGAAGTAAAGCATTAAGATGTTTCTCAATAGCTTCCTTTAGTGTATTGCCAGCATCTAAAGGAGCCCAATTGTTTCCGCCAGAAGGCTCTGGTAATACTTCATCAATTATCCCTAATTTAAGTAAGTCTTCACCTGTTATTTTAAGTGCTGATGCGGCTTCTGGTGCCTTTGCAGCATCTCTCCACAAAATTGATGCACATGCTTCTGGACTCGCAACTGTATAAACACTGTGTTCAAACATTAGTAACCGATCAGCGACACCTATTCCAAGTGCACCTCCAGAACCACCTTCTCCAATGACAGTAGCAACTATAGGGACTTCCAAGCCAAACATCTCCCTTAAGTTTCTTGCTATCGCTTCTCCTTGCCCCTGTTCTTCAGCAGTTAAACCTGCATAAGCTCCGGGAGTATCAATAAATGTAAGTATTGGCAAAGAAAATTTATCAGCATGCTGCATTAATCTTAGAGCTTTTCTGTAACCTCCTGGCTTTGCCATCCCAAAGTTTCTTACTACATTTTCTTTTGTATCTCTTCCTTTCTGATGCCCTAAGATTAACACTGGTCTATCATTTATCGAACCTATCCCCCCAATTAGTGCCATATCATCGCCACCATTTCTGTCTCCATGTAATTCGATCCAGTCATCACAAAACATTTGAACAAAGTCCAAAGTGCTAGGCCTTTGAGGATGTCTAGCTACCTGAATCTTTTGTGCAGGAGTCAGTGATTTAAATATTTCTTTTCTTCTCCTGGCAGCTAAGGTTTCAAGCTGTAGAAGCTGTTGACTAACATCAACTTCTGAATCTCTAGCTAATTCTTTAATTTGCTCTATCTGTTTCTCAAGTTCAACAAGAGGCTTTTCAAAATCAAGAAGGTAACGTTTAGCCATAATTTAGACAGTTAATACTTTAGGCTGCTTATCAAGTCCAATGGCGGAAAAACCATGCTTTAAAGATGCTGCTCCAATAAATTCCATCTTTTCAAGGGAAATGTTATTTCTTCCCCAACTAAAGTTTGTATGACACTTTTCAAATTCTAAAATCATAGCTTCTGCAAAGCAAGCAAACATCTCTCGCTGAGGGTTTTGCATTTCGGCAAGTTCCATCATATTCCAACCAATATCATTGAAAAACTCCACTATTCCTCCTTTTAAAACATGAATATTTTCACCCTGAAATTTCTCATCAAGATTTTTAGGGTATCCACCATCAATCATTAAACATGGTTTTTTTAAGTTATCAGTATCAATTTCAATAGTTTTAGGCATACTTGCGACCCACACAACAATATCCGCCTGAGGCAATGCCTCATCTAAACTTGTTATGGTGCCACCATCTAATTCTTTTTGTAACAGCGTTAGTGGTTCTTGTTGTCTTGCTACCATAAGAAGTTCTGAAATCCCAGTTTTATTGATAAGCCACCTACAAACAGCACTACCAATATCACCTGTAGCACCAATTACAGCAACAGTTGCTTTTTTAAGGTCTATCCCAATACGAGGCGCATTTATTTCTAGTTGCTTACAAATAACCCAAGCTGTATGAGTATTGCCAGTAGTAAACCTTTCCCACTCTAATGCTGTATTTCTAATTTGTTTATGCTGAAGAAGATTAAAATTCTCGAAAATAATAGAAGTAAATCCTCCTAAGGCGGTAATGTTAATCCCTTTCTTCTGAGCTAGTTCCATAGCAT
>CACBBI010000048.1 GCA_902537445.1 uncultured Prochlorococcus sp. | reverse complement strand
TAATATATTTCCTGACTTAAATAATAAAAAAACAGTTGTAATAGCCAATAAAATTGTTACTGGTATTCCATAACTAATCGCCAACTCTATTAATAAATTATGAGAATGACCTTTCCAAAATCCGGTCTGAAAAGCAAAAATCGCAGTAAATGCACCAGCTCCAATTCCAAATATTGGTTTTATGAAACTTATCTTTAATGCACTCAATAAAAGATCTAATCTTTTTGTATCTAATCCTTCAAAGCCTAGAGGTGAGAATTCAAACCATATTTTATTTGGAACAATCGATCTGAATTTATTTTGTATATCGCCTTCAAAAATTGGAAATACGCATATAGCTATTATTATAAAAATACTTGCGAATAAAGCTCCTAGCCAAATAAAACTTTCACTTCCTATCATAATTGGAATAGTAATGAATAATCCTGCCCAAGCATTTCTTGAATTTGTTAAGAATGAGGCTATACCAACTGAAGTTAGAAAACAAATCGAAATTGTTTTTTTAAAGTTATTTTGTGTTTTTTCTAAAAAAAGAGCAATGCAAAAAGGCCAAATGAAATTTAACCAAGAGCCAGTATAATTTGCATGGTTAAACAATCCAGTTAAGCCATCATTTATTGTGATGGGCTTTTGATACCAAACTATTAATCCATTTAAAAAACTAAATGGACCGTACCACCCAAAAAAATACTGGCCAAATCCAGTAATAATAACTGGAACTGTACCACTAATTACAACCATAGCCGCACATTTTCTTTTTAGATTTGAATTTAAATATGGTTGAAGGCTCCAAAAAAGCCAAAAAAAAGGAATCCAATTAGTTAAGCCAAGAATTGATAAATTTGGCTCCCATATATCTTTGTAGTCGTTATTTAGAATCGAATTCTGCAAAAAAGTATTTATCACCATTACTATTCCACACGAGAAAAATATTTGATTCCAACGACTTTTGAAATAGTTTTCTTTATTATTGATTGAACCAAGAATCCCAGCAGGTAAAAGAAATAAACAACCTAATAAAGTTGAGCTAGGAAGAAAAAATAATCCAATTAAGAAAATATAGTCACTAATTAATTTTGATTTTCCTTTATCTACAGAAAGATAATTAAAAAACCCCATAAACCTAAATTGTTTTTACGCTTCCTGCAGGATTCGAACCTGCGGCCCACTGCTTAGAAGGCAGTTGCTCTATCCAGCTGAGCTAAGGAAGCACTCAATTATTATATCTGACAGATATGGCTCAAACAATAATAATATTTTTTTTCGAGATATTTATTGGCTAAAGAAAAATTTCGAAAAATTATAGTTCAATTGGATATCTAATAGAATATGTTAAGTAGATTATTTGTTTTGGCAAAAAGGCTTTCAGAAGAACAAAAAAAACTTATTGTTAAATCTTTTATAAGTGGAAACACTCTAGAGAATTTGGCTGAAGAATTTGCTTGTACCAAGACAACGATTGTAAGAAACCTTAAGAAATTTCTTGGGGATAAAAAGTTTAAAGAATTAATTAATAGTGATAAAAAATTTATTACTAAAGAAGATAACAAAAAAGAAAAGAATAAAGTTAATAACTTTTTTGAACAAAAAAATCCTGTTGAAAATTATGAGGAGGATTATTTATCATCATCATTTATGGAGATAGTCCCGTTAGATTATGAAATTGATAATGTTCAACAGAAAGATTTAGCATCTTTACCTATTTCAGATATAGAGTTTCCTAATATGGTTTATATGGTCGTTGACAAAAAAATTGAATTAGAAACAAAATACCTAAAAGAATATCCAGATTGGCAATTTCTTTCTCAAGATGAATTAAATAGGAAAACGATTGAGATTCATGAGGATTTAAAAAAGGCAAAAAGAGCTTGTAACAAGGAACAAAAAGTAATTAAAGTTCCTAATACTGATATTTTTAAACTTGTTGCTCCAATTTTGCTTTCTAGAGGAATTTCAAGAATAGTAAGTTCTAATAAATTAATTGCTTTATGAGTCTTTAAGATCTTTATCATCCCAATATTTAAAAGTTAAGAGACTACCAGCAACGGATCCACTTATAAAGCTTAAACCAATAATAAAACTTATAGGCATTCTTACGGTTTCAGCAGACATTAAATAAACTTTTTTTTTATTTGAACTATTTTGAATACCAATAATTAAAATTAAAAACAATGAGACATTATAAAAAAGTGAAAAAATTAATTTCTTAAATGGAATTAACATTGAATTACTTTACATATTTATTTTTATTTAATATAAATTATAAATAAGATTTTTTTTAAGATTATTTTTTTTTGCTAAGTATTTAGAAGCTTCTTTCACACTTAAGCCTGCATTAATTAGATCATTAAGTTCTTTTCTTAATTCTCTTTCATCAAAGTCCTCGTCTTTTGTTTTTTTTTCTATTCCTTTAACGACAATTGTAAGTTCACCTAAGATTGTCTTATCTTCAAAAAAAGTAATTACTTCATCAATATTATTACCAATATGCTCTTCAAATCTTTTTGTCAATTCCCGAAATACTTGAATTTCACGCTCTCCTCCGCAATATTCTTTTAATTCTTCAAGAGACCTTTTTAGACGCTTTGGAGATTCAAAAAAAATTGTTGTCTTTTCATTTTTACTTATTTCTAACAAAAGTTTTTTTCTTTCAGATTTTTTTTTCGATAGAAATCCTTCAAATATAAATTTTGATGATGGGAAACCACTAGATACAAGCGCGGTTAAGGCTGCGCACGCCCCTGGAACACAAATGACATTAAAGCCATTATCCTTAACACTTTTAATAAGATCTTCTCCTGGGTCGCAAATTCCTGGCATTCCTGCATCGCTAACTAATGCAATTGATTTCCCAGAATTAAGGTCATTGATTATGCTTGGAATTTTTTTAAAAGAATTATACTTATTAAAAATTATTAGATTATTTGAAATATCAAATTTGTTCATTATCTTTTTTGTTTGCCTTGTATCTTCACAAGCAATACAAGACACATTTTTAAGTATATTAATAGCTCTAAAAGAAAGATCATTTAAATTACCAATAGGTGTGCCAACAATATATAAAACACTACTTTCAGGTTCTTGGCTTTTATGAGAAGATAAAAGTTTAGTGTTCATAAAGTGATTAATTTACCTACAGGAGTAGAAATAAATGATCTTATAAATAATTTAAGGACTGTCAGCTGGGAAGCCTCTGAAATGTTACTTTACTATTCTAAAATTTTAAAAGATCCAAATAATAAAAGCAATATTTTAAAAAATGGAAATTCTGAAGATCCAGTCACTCTTGCTGATTTAAGAGTTAATGAGATAGTAATACAAAGAATTAAAGAAAAG
>CACBBI010000047.1 GCA_902537445.1 uncultured Prochlorococcus sp. | reverse complement strand
AAAAATATGACCACCCTAATTGTGGTCAGATAGTGGTCAAATTAATTGAAAGCTTATTTATTTTTCTTTTCTTTTCAACTCCAATATTTTTTCTAGTTTTGTTTTTAAGCTTGGATCTACTTCCTGAAGTTCTCTTTCGATAAGATCTATATCGGTACAATCTTCTTCGATACTTAATTTATATAAATCATCTTCAAACCAACTTGTAAATTGGAATAATTTATAATTTTTTATTAATTCAGCCACATTAGGATACTCATTCTTTAATGAATTGATCATTTCTTTCTCGCTTTCTTTATTAGTAAGTCCCTGAAGCCACCCCCACAATTCGCCCTCTTCATCATCAATTCCGTATTCTGCTAAAAATTGTTCTACATTTCCTAACCAAGAATCATCATCAGCATCGTTAAGACTATTAACTAATTTTTCATAAAAACTAATTTTTTCTTTTTCGGTTTTACATTTTAATGCCAACTCTAAGGTTAATTCTCTTCTTTTACCATTTAAAATTCGTTCGGCTAAATAATTTAAATCGGCTTCACTCCAGCAAAAATCTTTCATGGAATATAATTCTTAAAACTACTTTTTTACTTATAGATCCATTTTAAAAGGTTTTCTATTCTTACGTTCAAATATCTGTTCTTTAATGAAAAGCTGACTACTTGCATAAAAAAGAAAGCTTGCGCTGTAACTTCGCAAAAAGTGGTCAAATAGTGGTCAAATGTTGCTTAAATTGTCCGGACAAATCACGCAGAATCAGGCAGAAAATTAGCTATAGCTTGAAAACCTAGTGCTGCACTAGGGCTGTAAAGTGCTTTGGGAGCACTAGGTCGTACGTTCAAATCGTATCGCCCCGATCAGTTATAGCAGTAAGTCTCAGCTAATAATATATTTAACCTAAAAAGTAGAGTGCCCAAAAAGTGCCCAAAACTTTATTTTCATCTTTTTGACAAAATCAATTCAAAGCAAATCTAGATTTATTTTTTACATCTAGGCTTATTTTTCCAAACAGGTGAATCACAATTAATATTCCCTTTTGATCCTTTCTTATCGTTGGTAGTTTTAATTGAAAAATCAATTATTGGTGGATTGTCATAAGGATTATTACCCTTGTCTCTTCCATGAGTTTCCTGAGGACCTTGGCTAGCTGGATAGCGATAATTTGGAATTGGGACTGCTTCTTGTCTTTTCCAACGGGCGAATGCTCTAATGAAATCTCTGTGTGCTTCTCTATGTTTGAAAAGGAAAAGAGCTTCTCTTCTTTCTCCAGATTTAGAAATATATGAAATGTAATTGTAGTAATCAGGATTATCCCAAACTCCGCCTCCCTCTTCATCATACCTATAGCCAACTAACTGACTTCTTTGGATTCCACCTTGACCTTCCACCCACATTGCGGGGCCTTGAAATCTTACTCGACATTCATTTTGAATTGTTCTACACCATGCATCGTGATAACTTTTAGGACCATCTTTAAACATACCTACAGGGAAATCTGCGTCTCCAAAATCAGCCTTAGCATATTGGCCTATACCAAAAACATTTACAAAGCCGAACAATAGGACTATTAGATATTTTTTCATTATTATTTGCCTTCTAAACATTCAAAACCCATACTTCCACTTTTGCTTACATTTTTACTAGATTCCCATATAGCTCCTTGAAATTGACATTCCGCCATGTCTTTCATTGGGAGAACCGCTAATGAATTTGCTCCTAGATTCCCATATCTCATTACCAACCAAACAGTTTCTCCACCTATATCTGATTTGTTTTTAAGAAGCTTTATAGCCTCGTCTTTTGTAAAAGAAATTTCATTAATAGATTCAGCTTTTAATTGTTTTATTTCAGTTAATAGATCCTTCTTAATTGTTTTTACTTCTTTAAGAGCTTCTTTTCTCACTTCCTTTAACTCAGCAATTGCGTTTTTTATTTCTTGATCATAATTATTAGATTTTTTGGAGGCAATCGGTATCAGCAATCCAACTATTGAGAATATTCCAATTAATCCTAATCCTGAAATTATTTTATAAAAATTAGCCTGGAGCATTTTTTCAAAATCAAATCCGTTTAATGAATAATAACTCGTATTAAATGATATTTATAAATAATGAAACTTAAGGCAGGGAATATTTAGGAAAATAACTAGTTGAAAAAATTAGGAAATTTAATTACAAATATCTCTTTTTTTCCAAACAGGAGAATCACAATTAATTTTCCCCTTATTTCCTTTCTTTGTTGTTTCAATTGACCAATCTTCTATTGAAGGATTGTCATAGGGATTTAAATTCTTATCTCTACCATGTGTGTCCTGAGGTCCTTGACTGTTTGGAAAACGAAAATTAGGTATAGGCTTTGCATCTTGAGATTTAAAACGAACAATTGCTTTTCCAAAATCTCTGCCTGCCTCCTTATTTGAGAATAGGAAAAGTGCGACTCTTTCAATATTGTTTGATGATAAATATCTCACATAGTAGTAGTACTCAGCTGGCTGTGCACTCCAGCCCTTGTACCCTTCTGTCTCTCTTCTGACTGAAATAAACTGAGACCTATCTATACCTCCTTGTCCTTCCACCCACATTGACCTACCTTGAAACCTGATTCGGCATTTATTTTTTATTTGTCTACACCATGCATCGTGATAACTCTTTGATCCACCAACTTCTATATCTTCTTTAAAATCTGCATCTCCAAAATCTGCTTTTACTGGAGAGATTATTGAACTAAATATTAATACTAATAATAGGAAAGTTTTTTTTATCATCTGGTATCAATGCACATGGTAAAGAAGAAACGATTTCTTCCAGCGAAGCCATCACTAGACTCTAATTCTAATTCTGCTTCTTGACATCTTTCCATAGAAGTAAAAGGGATTTTTTGAATTGTATTACCTCCCTGATTAACACTCGATCTCATCACTAGCCAAATCTTTGCATCTTGATTACTTGAGGATTCTAAAGTTAGTAAAGCTTCTTTCTTTGCTTCTTTTACATCATTTAAAGCACTAGCTTTATTATCTTTTAATTCATTTATACTTCCTAATCTTAAAGAATCAAATTCTTTTAGAAGATTAGATTTTTTTGAATTAATTTCGTTTAAAATTTCCTTTCTTGTTTGTTTTAATTCCATTAAGGTTTTTGAAATCTCAGCTTCTGTGTCTGTTTGTTTTTTCAAAGTTGTCCAGACTTGAGTTGAAGATAAAACAATAATTCCTAAAGTTCCAATAATTGAAATAGTCTTATAAAACAAATTGTTTGACATTATGAATCTATAAAAAAGGAGCTATTTGAAACTTATTTTAGATCGACTGTCAATTAAAAACTACATAGAATATGTGCCCAAAAAGTGCCCAAAATCCAATATATTAGTCCGAATTAGTCCATACTTTATTCTCTA
>CACBBI010000046.1 GCA_902537445.1 uncultured Prochlorococcus sp. | reverse complement strand
TCCGATAGAGGATTATGAATTGAAATCTAAAATATACTCGCTCTTGCAAACCTACATTAAAGATGATTACTTTTCTTGGATAATGAAGGAAGATGGTTCTTATTCGAAATATAAAATAGATTCATCGGATAATCGTTCGCAAATTGACCTCATAGAAAAATAAAATTAATATTGATTTTTACAACATTTCAAAAAATACTTAATATTTTAAATTTTTTTTAATTTTTATAAAATCGTTTCATATCAATCGATTTCAAGAGATAAGCATTATTAAAAAAAAATTTGTCTTTAAAATTTCAACGTAAAAGTAGTTTTTATTTCAATTTCAGTGCTAGCTTTTTAAAAAATCCATTAATTTAGGAGGCCAGGGTGATGGGGATCCCTCTGGAATCTGCGAAAAGCTCTTCAGATAATAATTTTGATGAGCCAAGATTACCAAACACTGCGGGCAAATCTCGCAAATCGAAATCCAGTCTTACGGCGAAACAAAGCCAAAAAAAATCTGGCAGACTCGCTTCAGATTCAATTGGCTATTACTTAAGTAGCATTGGTAGAGTACCTCTTTTGACTCCGGCTGAGGAAATAGAGTTAGCACATCATGTTCAGAACATGAAACAGTTGCTACAAATTCCCGAAACTGATAGAACGCAAAGAAATCTTTATCAAATTAAGATTGGCAAAAGAGCCAGAGATAGAATGATGGCAGCTAATCTAAGGCTTGTTGTCTCCGTTGCAAAAAAATACCAAAACCAAGGGCTTGAATTATTAGACCTTGTCCAGGAAGGAGCTATTGGCCTTGAAAGAGCTGTAGATAAATTTGATCCTGCTATGGGATATAAATTCTCAACTTATGCTTACTGGTGGATTAGACAAGGAATGACGAGGGCTATTGATAACAGTGCAAGAACAATACGTTTGCCTATTCACATAAGTGAAAAACTGTCCAAGATGAGAAGAGTCTCAAGAGAATTATCACATAAATTTGGTAGACAACCTACCAGATTAGAAATGGCAACTGAAATGGGAATTGATCAAAAAGATTTAGAAGATTTAATTTCTCAAAGTGCTCCTTGCGCTTCCCTAGATGCTCACGCAAGAGGCGAAGAAGATAGAAGCACTCTTGGTGAACTCATACCTGATCCAAACTGTGAAGAGCCTATGGAAGGTATGGATAGGACTATTCAAAAAGAGCATTTAGGAACTTGGCTTTCTCAATTAAATGAAAGAGAACAAAAAATAATGAAGCTCAGATTTGGCCTAGATGGTGAAGAACCATTAACACTCGCAGAAATAGGAAGACAAATTAATGTTTCACGAGAAAGAGTAAGGCAACTAGAAGCTAAAGCAATATTAAAACTTAGAGTAATGACAACTCATCAAAAAGCAGCTTAACCAAATTGATAAAATTTACTGTAATTTTATTATATTTATTTTCAATTTTTTTAATATCAATAGTTTTTAAAAAATATAATGAAGATAGCAGAGAAATCGTGAGAAAAATAATACATATTGGAATAGGACCTTTAATACCAATTGCTCAATTTTTAAAAATTAATCAAAACTCTGCTCTAATTTTTACAGGAATTGTTTCGTTAATAGTTTTCATCAATTACACCTATAAATTATTTCCAACAATTGAGGATGTTGATAGAAAGAGTTATGGAACATTATTTTATTGTCTAAGTTTATTTATTTTGATTTATCTTTTCTGGGATAAAGATCCATATGCATTAATTAGTGGATTTTTCATAATGACTTTTGGTGATGGATTAGCTGGGTTAATAGGAAAAAGCTTTTACTCAAAAAGTTGGATTTTTTTTAAACAAAAAAAATCTTTATTTGGCACTATGACAATGTTTTTTACAAGTTTGATAGTAGTTTGCTCAATAGGATACTCCCAACAAAATAGTTTAAATTTAAATTATTTTACAATAGCTTTTTTTGCGACTTTGCTCGAACAATTTAGTATTTTAGGAATAGACAATTTCATTGTTCCGATTTCTTCAGCATTATTTTTTAATTTTTTTATAACTAACTAAGTGAATTATATAAAATAGCAAGTAATTCTTTTGTTGTTTCTATATCGATGCATGCATCTGTAATGCTTCTGCCAAACTGGAGATCCTCTTTTTTTAAAAGTTTTTGATTTCCCTCATTCAAATGACTTTCAAGCATAACTCCTAATATATTTTTTTCACCATTGCTAATTTGAAAAGCTATATTTTTTAGCACTTCCGACTGTTTTCGAAAATCTTTATTGGAATTACCATGACTACAATCAATCATCACTTTATTGGGAAGATTAGATTGCTTCAATTTAGAGGAAATTCTTTTAACATGATCACTTTCAAAATTTGGGCCTTTTGAGCCGCCTCTTAAAACTATATGTCCATCTGGATTACCTGTTGTATTAACAATAGAAGCCATTCCATTTTCATTTACACCTAAGAAATGATGTGATTTTGAAGCTGACTGCATTGCATTTATTGCGGTAGTAAAAGATCCATCTGTACCATTTTTAAAACCTATAGGCATTGATAATCCTGATGCCATTTCTCGATGAGTCTGACTTTCAGTAGTCCGCGCGCCTATGGCTGTCCAACTTATTAAATCGGCAATATATTGAGGAACAATTGGATCTAACAATTCTGTAGCAGAGGGAATTCCACGAGTTGCTAAATATGAAAGCAAACTTCTCGCCCTTCTTAAACCAGTATTAATATCATAAGAATTATCTAGATGAGGATCATTTATCAATCCCTTCCAACCTATAGTTGTTCTTGGTTTCTCAAAATATACTCTCATAATTATTTCTAATTTATCTTTATAAATTTCTCGAAAGTTTTGAATATATTTTGAATATTCTTTTGCAGCCTCTAGATCATGAATTGAACATGGACCCACAATGACTAAAAGCTTCTGAGCATTATGATGCAAAATACTTTGTATCGATCTTCTTGTTTTAGATACTGTATTAGCAGAGGCGAGATCTAAAGGTATATCATTATGTAATCTGCTTGGAGGAATTAATGGACGTGTTTCAACAACATGTAAATCTGATGTCTTTTCTAAAGCAGAATTATTTGATGATGTCGTCATTGATTAATTAAGAAGTTTGAATATTTAAAAAAGCATTTATGAATACTCTCCTATTCAATATTAAAAATAACAATAGATTAGGCATTAAACCTTACTAATGAAGAATTTGGAAACATTGCTAAAAGATTATGCAGATCACGTAGCTGAAAGAGCTACAAAAGGTATACCTCCTTTACCTTTAAATGCTAAGCAAACAAATTGTATTACAAAATTATTGGAACAAGATAGTACTAACGATTCATCTTATTTACTTGATTTACTAATCAATAGAGTACCACCAGGAGTTGATGAGGCTGCTTATGTAAAAGCAAGCTGGCTTA
>CACBBI010000045.1 GCA_902537445.1 uncultured Prochlorococcus sp. | reverse complement strand
TTTCTCTCCTCTTTCAAGAGTTTCCCTAAATCTTATTTCTTCAATTTTTATCTCATTCAAAATTAAATCATTATTATTTTTTAAATCAGGATAATTATTTTGCATTAAATTGATCCCGACAGTAGCAATATGAGGTAAAAATTCATTTGTTATTCCTAATAATCTCCCATGTCTGACCATTCTTCTAATAAGCCTTCTTAATATATATCCCCTGCCGAGATTACTTGCTGCTACTCCATCAGAAATTAAATGAATAACAGCTCTTGTATGATCACCAATGATTTTTAAAGAAATTTTATTTTTATCATCTGAAGAAAAATAATCAATATTTGCAATCTCACAAATTTTTTTAATGATAGGAAAAATTAAATCTGTCTCATAATTATTTTGCTTTTTTTGTAGTATTTGAGCCATCCTTTCAAGGCCCATTCCTGTATCAATATTTTTAAATTTTAAATCTGTCAATTTTCCATTAGGATCACGATTATATTGCATAAAAACAAGATTATAAAATTCAATAAAACGATCTCCATCTTCTAAATCAATATTCTGCAGACCCTTTTCAGGATGAAAATCATAATAAAGTTCTGAGCAAGGTCCACATGGACCTGTTTTGCCAGATGACCAAAAATTATCTTCCTCGCCTAGTTTCACTATCCTTTCTGGATGAATACCAATTTCATCTTTCCAAATTTTTGCAGACTCTTCGTCTTCGTGAAAAACACTCACAATTATATTTTCAACAGAAAGTTGATAAATATTAGTAACTAATTCCCAAGCCCATTGAATAGCTTCTCGTTTAAAATAATCTCCAAAAGAAAAATTACCAAGCATTTCAAAAAAAGTGTGGTGTCTTGCTGTAACTCCAACGTTTTCTATATCATTTGTTCTGATGCACTTTTGGCTAGATGTAGCCCTTTTTGATGGTCTTTCTTTTAAACCTAAAAAAACTGGTTTAAAAGGTAGCATTCCAGCAATTGTGAGCATAACCGTAGGGTCATCTGGAATCAAAGATGCACTTGGAATGATTTTATGTAATTTTTCACTGTAAAATTTTAAAAAAGCATTTCTTATCTCATCTCCAGTAACTATTTTTTTAATTAGTTGAGATGTCATTTATTCAGAATAATGAAGATTAAAAATTAAAGAAAAGCGTAATTTCGGTTATTTCGCAAAAATATTTACGCGAATTTATATTCTATATAACTAAAGTTAATTTATAAAGCTAATTATTCTATGATAGCCTCTGCCCAGACAATTAATTCTAAATTGGCACAAACTAATAACAAGCTGACGGTTCAATCTCAAAACTTTGCTGATGATTCTTGTGCCATAAGATCTTTGGATTGGGATCGCAGTAGATTTGATATTGAATTTGGTTTAAGAAATGGAACTACTTACAATAGTTTTATTATTAAAGGCGAGAAACTAGCAATTATTGATACTAGTCACGCAAAGTTCGAAGAATTATGGTTTGAAGAATTACTGAAAAAGGTAAATCCGCAAGAAGTTGATTATCTAATTACTAGCCATACAGAACCTGATCATTCTGGTTTAATAGGTAATCTTTTAGAATTAAACCAAAATATCACATTAGTTGGATCAAAATTAGCACTTAAATTTATTGAAGACCAAATACATATTCCCTTTAAACGTCTAGAGGTTAAGAGTGGAGAGTTTTTAAATCTCGGAACTAATCCTAATAGTGGTTTAGAACATAATATTGAATTTATAAGTGCACCAAATTTACATTGGCCAGATACTATATTTTCATATGATCACAGCACAAATGTTCTCTATACATGCGATGCATTTGGACTCCATTATTGTTCTGAAGAATTTTTTGACACAGATCAAAAAGAAATATACGATGATTTCCGTTTTTATTACGATTGCCTTATGGGTCCAAACGCTAGAAGCGTTATGCAGGCAATTAAAAGAATAGATAAGCTACCTGAATTAAAAACAATAGCTGTTGGTCATGGACCTTTGCTCCATAATCAGGTCAATTTTTGGAAAGGCAAATATCTTGAATGGAGTAGTAATAAAAGTAAAGGCAATGATTTTGTGTCAGTTTGCTACATAAGCGACTATGGTTATTGTGATCGACTAAGTCAAGCGATATCTCATGGAATAAGCAAAGCAGATGCTCAGGTTCAGTTAATTGATTTAAGATCTTCTGATCCGCAAGAATTAACAAGTTTAATTTCCGAATCAAAAGCAGTAGTCATTCCCACATGGCCAGTAGACTCAGATAATGAATTAAAAGAATCTCTCGGTACTTTATTTGCAGCACTAAAACCAAAACAATTTACTGCAGTTTATGATGCATTTGGCGGAAATGATGAACCAATAGATTCCTTAGCAAATAAATTAAGGGAACTTGGTCAAAAAGAAGCTTTCTCTCCCTTAAGAGTTAAAAATATTCCAGATCCCATTGTTTATCAACAATTCGAAGAAGCTGGAACTGACTTGGGTCAATTGATCAATAAAAAGAAGAATATTGCCTCTATGAAGAGCCTTGATTCAAATTTAGATAAAGCGTTAGGGAGATTAAGTGGAGGATTATATGTAGTTACAGCGAGCCAAGGCGAAGGTTCTACATTTAGACAAAGTGCAATGGTCGCAAGCTGGGTAAGTCAAGCAAGCTTTTCTCCACCAGGTATTACAGTTGCAGTAGCAAAAGATAGAGCTATTGAATCATATATGCAAGTTGGGAAAGGTTTTGTTGTGAATATTCTGAGAGAAGATAACTATCAAAAAATGTTCAGACATTTTTTAAAAAGATTTGCTCCTGGAGCTGATAGATTTGCAGATGTAGATGTAATTAGCAATATCGCGGAAGGTGGACCAGTTCTCTCAGATTCACTCGCCTTTTTAGATTGCAAAGTTAGTTCCAGACTAGAGACTCCAGACCATTGGATAATTTACGGAGTTGTTGAAAATGGTAACGTTTCTGACTTATCATGTAAGACAGCAGTTCATCACAGAAAAGTTGCTAATCACTATTGATTAGACTTTTCAAATAGAGTTTTGAGACCAATTGATATTACTAAACTCAAATAGCAAATATATTTTTTTAATTTATAAGAGGTATCAATTTGCTTAGATAACCAAAAAGAAATCAAGTTCCAGTTGAAAACCCTACATTTAACAACTCATTAATGGTGCTGTTATAGGTATAATCGATTGATAAATAACGGTTTCACAAGAACTAAATGTTCTGGTCGATAGTTGAAAATCCGTTGAAAGTCAATATGACATTTCTCCACGACTAATAAGTCGCAAATTAAAACTAGAAAATAAGTCTTTCAAATGTCAGATATTAATATAGGCTTACTTGCAGAAAATCAAAACTTATCAGAATTTGAAATTAGCGAAAATTTCTCTTGTGTAAGATTCTTAGACCAAAATAAAGAAAGATTTGAACTTGAATTTAACCTTGAAAAAGGAACCTCTTTTAACACTTTTTTCATTAGAAGTGATGAGGAACTTTTTATTATTCATCCACCTGAGAAACAATATTTAGATTCGTTTAATAAAGTAATTTCTAGGTTTTGTGATCAATTTAAATTAAATAAAATCAACTTCATTTCTGGTCATATTAATCCCCAAATTATTGAAACTATTAAGAATATAAGTACCCAATTTGAAAACACAACTATTACTTGCTCTAATCCAGGTTATAAACTTATTAGCGAACTTTGGAATCAAAGGAATCCTAACTTAAAAGACTTTATTGAAATTCAATTACCTAAAATAAACATAGTCAAAAAGGAGCAAAATTTAGAATTAGATAACATTTCACTAGAGTTAATTCCTATTCCAACAGCACGTTGGCCTGGAGGTCTGATAATTTATGAACGTAATCAAGAAATCCTTCTAAGTGAAAAAATTTTTTCTGCTCACATTGCTTCTTCAGAT
>CACBBI010000044.1 GCA_902537445.1 uncultured Prochlorococcus sp. | reverse complement strand
ACCTTTTATTAAATCGGCGCCCATCTGGACATTTTGTTCTGCTGTTAAACATCTGAGAAGATTATGACCTTGAAAAATCATTCCAATACTTCTTCTAAGAATCTGACGAGTTTTCCTTGATGCTCCATTTAACTGATTATTTAATACAGTTAAATCTCCACTTTGGCAGGTTCTTAATGCACCAATTAATGTTAAAAGAGTCGTTTTTCCACATCCAGAAGGTCCTTTCAAAAGAACCAACTCTCCTTTATCAATATTTAAATTAACGTCATTAAGAACTTGTTTTTTATTCTCATTTTTTCCATAAAAGTGACTCAAATTATTTATTGAGACTGTTTTAAGGTTTTTAACATTATTTTTTGATTTAATAGCTTTAACCATTTATCTTCAATTGTTAAAAAATTTCTGCAGGATCAGCGTCAACTAATTTACGCATCGCAACAGCGGCAGACCCCATACACATAACTAAAACTAATACGAAAATTAAAATAGTTTTATCTGCGTCCATTATTATTGGGAGTTTAGTAGAGCTTCTTATAACTGAGTAAAGTATTTGACCAGAGAAATAGGCAGGTAAATAACCAAACAATGCCAACAAAAACCCCTCTCTAGCTACAACAAAGAAAAGGGACTTAAGTCTATACCCCATTGCCAATAAGGTTGCGTACTCTGGGAGGTGATCTGTAACGTCACTATAAAGAATTTGATAAACGACAACACACCCTACAACAAACCCCATCAAGGCTCCTAAACTGAATATAAAACCTATTGCAGTACTATTTTTCCAATAATTCTTTTCAAATTCTATAAATTGTTTTTTCGTAAGAACCCTAACGTCATTTGGGAGTGAATTATTTAATATCTTTGAAATCAATTCAGGATCAGATCCTTTTTTTAGCTTTACCAAACCAATTTCTATACTGCCACGGGGATTAGCAGGAAAAAGTCTTAAGAAAGTTTCTCGGCTAGTTATCAAATTACCATCTGCACCAAAAGATGGTCCCAACTCCACAAGGCCCTCAACAATTACTCTTTTTCCAGCAACCTCAGTCTCAACTTTTTTTTCAGATAAGAACCATTCTTCAATCGGTCCAAATTCAGGTCTAGATAGTTTGTCAAAAAGAACTCTTGATGGATTTCTCAATTTATAAGCTTTCTTTGAGAATCCCTCATCTAAAAGAAGTGAATCGGAGGGATTAAAACCTAATGCAAGAATTGATCTAGTTTTAAGATTTTCGGGATTTCTCCAAAGTAAATAATTTAGATTAACGGGAGCAGTTTTTTCAACATCTTCTACTGCGAGAGTCTGAATTAACCTTCTTTTTGGGAATCCACTCATGCTTATAGAACTTTTTGATCTGGGACTTATCAAAACAAGATCGGCATCTAGAAGTTTATGAATAGTTACGCTCGTATCAAATAAACCATCTCTAAAACCCAATTGCATAAACATCAAAATCCCTGCAAAACTGATTCCAGCTATGGCAACTGCTAGCCTTAATGGTTGCCTAGTTAATAACAACCAAGCTAATGGTATTTTTCTAAATTTAAAGAAAGAAAAACTCATTAGGGAATAAATTTTGCAATCACTTTCATTCCTGCATAGTTTTGAACAATATCTATAGAATCTTGATCTAGTTTTACTAGTACCTCGATAATTCGTGAATCAGCATCCCCTGTTGGATCAGTCGATAGAAATTTTCTTTGTTTTACCTGAGGACTAATCCTAATCACCTTTCCTTTAAGATTTTTTTGGAAACCTCCATTCTCACTGCTCAATTCAACATTCTGAGAGATAAAGACTCTATCGATGTCAGATTCATAAACCTCTATCAAAGCTTCCATTTTTTGACTAGAACCAATATCCAAAATCCCTTCATTTTTAGGCCTTTCACCAACTCTCGTGTTTATTCCAAGGATAAAACCATCAATTGGACTCCTTAGTTTTGAATTAAATAGATCTATTTTGATATTTTTTTGATCTCCAATAAGGTTTATTTTCTGTTTTTGCAATTTTAATAATTCATCTTTTCTCTGTGAAAACTCTACAAAAGAATATACATCTTTGCTCAAAGCTAATTCATACCTTTGGATTTGATCTTTCTTAAGAGTAATTTCTTCGTTAATAGTATTAATTAGTTTTAGATTTCTTTCAAGATCAGTAACTAATTTTTCTTCATTTTCAAAAATTGCGAGGATATCACCTTTTTTTACGAAATCTCCTTCATTTACTAAAATTTCGACAATTCGGGGTGAAGAGCCAAACTGACTTATTGGAGCTGCCAATTGTCTAATCTCTCCCGAAGGAGAAAGTTGACCAAGTGCAGCAACAGCTGTAATAGGGGGTATGAAATCAGAAGATATTTCCTCTTTAAATTTTGAACTAGATTTATTATTCCCAGAACAGGAAATAACACCAAGAGATATTGGTGTAAATAATAAAAAATAAATAAATAAATTTTTTAAAATTTTTAATTTCATTAAAAATCGAAGAGTACTGTTTTTATATAGTTATTGACCCATTTTTCATCAAAATATTTCAAAAGAACCATGCTAGTCTTCTCATTTTTCATTTGTTGAACACAATAGTTTTTTTGAAAATCTATTCTCTCTTGGATAACTCCCTCATCAACTTCCGGTTTAGATTTCTTACTTAATTTGATCAAAATAGTGAGGTATTGATCCACAATTCTACAAAAATCATTTTTTTCCGATTTACTTTTTAAAGAAGCAAAAAATACATTCTTGGAAAAAATCCCCCCCCATTTAGGAATCTCTCTCAAAGAGGTAAAAGAACTTTTATCAACTTCAGAAAGTAATTTCTCGTATTTTGAACCTTGGTTTTGCGATGCCGGGGATAAATCTACAATGGCAGCAGAAACAATATCATTTATTTTTACCAAATCCATCCCAAAAATTGGGATGTCAAACTTTGGATCAGGGAAAAAAACGCAATGTAATATCTTTAGATTCTTTGAAAATTCTGCTACTTCAATATGTAACTTTCTAAAACCTTTTGCTTTATGAAATTCATTTTCAATATAAAGTTCTCTTCCTATTTCTTTAGATATTATGTTAGTTAGTTTGGGATCAATTTTTATACTCTTAAGGTCCTCAAGCATGGATCTATGCTCTCTAATATTTTGTAATAAATCCAAAATAAGAGGGTCAGTTAATTTTGTTTTAGTTAAAGATTCAGACAACAAGGCTAAAAAGTACCAAAATAGAATTTAAAGAGAGAACCGAAATGAACGTAGGAGATGTCAACTACTACACCCATTCAAGCAAAACTAGATGTGTGTTTGTGGATAATAAAGAATTGCCGCTTATAAGCATTGATATTTGGTGCAAAGCAGGTTCTTCATTTGAGGATGTTGATAAAAACGGCGCTGCTCATTTTCTAGAACATATGATTTTTAAAGGATCTAACAAAATAATGCCAGGTGAGTTCGACCATAAAATTGAATCATTAGGCGGATTAAGTAACGCTTCAACTGGTTATGATGATGTACATTACCATGTCTTAGTTCCACCCAGTAACTTTAAAGAATCACTTGCTCTTTTGACAAATATTGTCGTTGCTCCAGATTTCAATCCTGATGAATTTATAAAAGAAAAAGGTGTAGTTATTGATGAAATAAAACAACAAAATGATCAGCCTGAAGAAAGACTATTTAATTATTTTTTGAAAAGGGTTTGGTTAAGTCCGAATTATGCCAATTCGATTCTGGGAACTGAACATAGTATTAAAAACTTAGATATAAATGACCTTGTGAAATTTCATAGCAAACATTACACTACCGAAAAAATTTGTATTGCAATTGCGGGGAATCTCTCTGAAGAAATTTATAAAACTTTTGAAAAAAGTGATCTATCTGGCATAAAAGAAAATCCAAATTTAGTAACTATAAAAAATAAACCTTCTTTAAAAATTAGGAATGGTAGAGAGTCAATTAAGTTTGATAATTT
>CACBBI010000043.1 GCA_902537445.1 uncultured Prochlorococcus sp. | reverse complement strand
ATTAAACATTTTTTATTCCATGATCCATTAAAGAAATTTACACAACATTTTTTACAGGCAATATTCTTTATCCTTTTTCTGTAGAAAAATTTCTCACCACAATTTTGGCAAGTTCCTACATATTTTAATTCTCTCCTTTCAATAGGAAATGAGTGCCTCACAGAAATTTGAAAATTCTTCTCTTTCTCATTAATTTCATTCATCTTTTCTAGGAAATTTGGACCATGTATCTCATTTTTTTTTAATATCCTATCTACCCATGCGTGGATCATTTCATGACATAAAGTACTGTTTATTTCAATAGTAGATAATTTACTTAAAATAGGTTTCGATAAGATAATTTCAGAATCGACAAGACCATTAATTCGTTTTCTTTTATAAAAACCAGCAGTAGTTTTTAATCTATTATCACTCCATCTAACCTTTACTAAAGGTTGATTATTAACCGCTAGAGAATTTTCAAAATATTGGCTATTAAATTTATGAAATAAAGGCAAAAGAGGAATTACAGGCATTATGGATTAAAATTAGTATTATTTTGACAAAAAAAGCCATCAAAAACGATTTATTTTCTTAAAGTAATAAAAAACTCAAATCAACATGGATGCAACACTAGTTAAAGATATCGGAATTAAAGCATTATTAGTTGGCGGAGCTGTACTAGTTTCTTTTTGGACTTTTAATGCAGTCAAATTAGTTATAAGCGCCAGAGGAATTAATCCATTAGTAAGAAAATTTTTTGATCAAATAGCTGCTGGCAGAATTGATGCAGCGTATGGTTTGACTACAAAAACTTATAAAACTCATGTGAAGCGCCAAGACTTTCTTAAATTTTTAGCTAGTTTAAACCTCAATAAATACAGAAATTTAAAATCAGGTAGACCTAGAGTCCAAGAAGATCAAATCATAATAACTTTGAATTTAAAATCAGAAGATAAACAAGATGAGCTCCCACTAGACTTTACATTCGCAAAAACTGACAAGGATTGGAAAATAGACAGAATAGCAAAAGTGAATTAATTATTTCTTGTGAGGCAAAAAGAATTGTTTAAAGAAGAGATAATACATCAATTAGAATTACATCCAAGTAGATTAGATAAAGAAAAAATCATCTCAGAAGCAATGGAACAAGGTCTAGATGATTTTTTTGAAGGAATCCGTATGGCACTTGATCCATTGGTAACTTTTGGCGTAAAAATTGTTCCTGAAAAAGAGAATGAAAAAAGTCAAAATTTTTTATGGAAAGATTTTAGGGAATTAGCAAACAAGCTTATTCAAAGAGAACTTACTGGTCACGCTGCTCGCGATGCAATTATTACCGCTATGGAATCTGCCACAAAAGAAGAGTGGAATGGATTTTATAGACGAGTTTTAATTAAAGATCTTCGATGTGGTGTATCTGAAAAAACAATCAACAAGATAGCCAAGAAATTTCCCAAATATGCGATTCCTATTTTTTCTTGTCCTTTAGCTCACGATAGTGCAAATCATGAAAAAAAAATGATAGGAAAAAAGCAAATTGAAATCAAATTAGATGGTGTGCGCGTCTTAACAATAATTAGACAAAATAAAGTAGAAATGTTTTCTCGTAATGGAAAACAATTCCATAATTTTGGTCATATTATCTTAGAAATAGAAAACGTCCTAAAAGAAGATCCTGCACCTCATGACCTAGTCCTAGATGGTGAAGTAATGAGTGCTAACTTTCAAGATTTAATGAAACAGGTTCATAGAAAAGATGGCAAAGAAACAAAAGACGCAGTTCTTCACCTATTTGACTTATGTCCCCTTGAAAACTTCCAAAAAGGGAGATGGAACACTAGTCAAACAGCAAGAAGTTTATTAGTAAAAGAATGGGTAGCAAAACATTCTATGCTTCTAAGACATATAAAAACACTTGAATGGGAAAATGTAGATCTTGATACCATTGAGGGACAGAAAAGATTTGTAGAGCTGAATAAATCTGCCGTGGAAGGTGGATATGAAGGAGTAATGATTAAAGATCCTGATGCTATTTATGAATGTAAAAGAACACATAGTTGGTTAAAAGCAAAACCTTTCATTGAAGTCACTTTAAAGGTTGTATCGGTTGAAGAAGGCACAGGTCGCAATAAAGGTAGACTAGGAGCTGTAATAGTAGAAGGGGAAGATGATGGGCATGAATATAGTCTTAGTTGTGGAAGCGGATTTAGCGATATCCAACGTGAAGAATATTGGTCAAAACGGAATCAACTTATTGGTCAACTTGTAGAAATCAGAGCTGATGCTAAAACTAAATCCAAGGATGCGGTGGCTTTTAGTCTTAGGTTTCCTAGATTCAAATGCTTTAGAGGATTTAAAGCTGGAGAAAAAGTTTAAATTTTAAAAAATAATATTCAACAAAGTAATCAATGAAAAATGTGGTTTTAAAGTAAAAAAACTAAAAAACTTGGCTAAAAAATGTCAGAATAATTAATAGGACTTTTGGAGAGACTTATGAAGAAGAAAACAGTTTTCAACTTTATAAAAACACCTTGTGGACAGGCAAAATATATCGAATTAGAAGCCAACAAAACTTTACTAGGTAAATTTAGGCTTTTGTGGTTTATCTTAATTGCATCTATTAGAGATTGGAATATTAAAGAGTAAATTCTTAGGAGTTTTCAAAATATTCCCTGGAGTATTTAGCTGAGAAATATACAACTAAAAAAGTTGAAATAATTCCAACGATAGTCATATATAAATTATTTGGTGATTGCACATTTTTTAGCTCCTGGATATTTTTTGCCAAACTACCTATTGAGCAATAAAGAAAAGTTCCTGGAATTATTCCAAGAAGACCAAGAACGAAATCTCGAAATTTAACATTATTCAAACCATAAAAATAATTAAGAATACTGAAGGGAAATATCGGCGATAATCTAGCTAAAAAAATTAATTTAAGTCCGCCTTTTTCTACTACTTTTTCCATAACACTTAATTTTGGATAACGGCTAAAAAGATTTTTTAACTTTTTTGCAAAAAAACTTTTTGATACAAAAAAAGCAACTGATGCTCCTATAGAAGCGGAGAAAAAAACGATAATTGATCCTAAATATGAGCCATATAAAAAACCTGATAATAAAGATAACCAAGAAGCTGGAAGTATTAATAAAACAATTAAAATATAAATGCAAACAAACGCAAATATCCCAATTCCAGTATTAAAAAAAAAAGACAAATTATAAATATTTTCTAGAAATATATTCATTCTCAATTCAAAAGTTCGAGTTTTTTAGTAATTCTCTCCATTTGTATCGAACCCTCATTTAATTTAAATCTACATTCATCAACAATATCTTTTGGAGCCTTATCCACGAAATTTTTATTAGATAATCTCTTATTTAAATTATCTAACTCAATAGTCACCTTTTTTAAATCCTTGTTTAACCTTTCCTTTAATGCATCTATATTTACAAAATCCTGAAAAGGTAAGTAAACCTCTAAATCACTAATTATCCCAGAAAAAGATTTAGCAAACTCTTTTTTATCAACAGCATTAGGTTTAGAAATAAATACTTCAGAAGATTTAGTCAAGATTTGAATATCATCAACTAAAATTCTTAAAAAATCAATCAATTCATCATTATCTGAAATTAAGTAAACAGGAACTTTTTCTGATGGCTTTAGGCCTAATTCAGCTCTCAAATTTCTAATCAATCTAATAATTTCAAAGAGTTGCTGAAAGGAATTATCAAGCTTATTATCAACAAATTTATTTTCTTGGGTTGGCCATTTTTGAAGAGATAATAATTCTTTATCTGGTTGAAGTTGCAGTACATGCCAAAGTTCTTCAGTAATGTGCGGCATAAAAGGATGAATCATCACCAAAATATCATTGAGCACTTTTATTAAAACCTTTTCAGATATTTGTCTATTACTAGTCTCTTTATTATTAAACCTTCGTTTAGCAAATTCTACATACCAATCACAAAAATCATTCCAAGTAAATTCATATAGTAGTTTCGCAGATTCTCCCAATTTATATTCTTTCAACAAAGCAGTGACATTTTTATTTACCTTATTCAGTTTAGATAAAATCCACTTATCAGATAACTCTAAAGAATTTTCATCACTGTCATTAAGGGAATAATTATTGTTAGAAG
>CACBBI010000042.1 GCA_902537445.1 uncultured Prochlorococcus sp. | reverse complement strand
AAGTGAATTTACTAGAAACCAAGCTCTTGAACTTGCATTGAAATCGTGTGAGTAATTTTTATCAAATATATAAGTTGAAGTAATAGCATTTGACAATGAAAATGCTTTGATTAAAGCTTGATTATCAAATATTCTTAAATCCTTTCTATGCCAAAACAGTATTCTAGGTTTATTCATAATTTATCTAAAAATTGTTTAGCTCTAAACCAAGCCGTCACGGTTTTTGCGTCAAGAATTTCATCCCCACTAGAAATAAGATTATCTAGTTCGTCGGGATCTACAATTAATACTTCTATATCTTCATCTAAATCTCCTTTAACTTCGGAATTGAGTTTGTTTAAATCACGAGCTAAAAATAAATAAATTTCTTCATCTGCATAACCTGGAGCAGGCACAAGAGTTCCTAGTTCATCCCATATGTTTGCACTGAATCCAGTCTCTTCTTGTATTTCTCTTTGAATTGAATTAATAGGTGTTTCACCTATTTCTAATGTACCTGCTGGAAATTCTAATAAATACCTTGAAACAGCAAATCTATATTGCCGAAGAATGATAACTTTATTGTCTTTTGTAATAGGTACGGCTAAAGCTGCTCCAGGATGCTTAATGTATCCATATTCACTTTCATGTCCATTTGGAAGCTCAATTCTATTTATTTCGAAACTAAATTTTTTTGACTTTAACTCAGATATTTTTTCTTTAAAAATGGATCTTTTTATTAGGTTTTTGTTTCCCATGATTTTTAAATATAAATAGCCTAACAGTTATTTTTTTGTTTTGTAAATAATTTATATAGACCATTTTGGGACATCAAACTTTGTGATTTTTTGGCTTCTACTTAAGATTTCAGATAGTGGTGTAATAACGAAATTCCGATTCATGAATCTAGGGTGAGGTAATGTTAATTCCTCGTCATCCGTGTGAAAATCTTCCCACCAAAGAATATCTAAATCTAGACATCTTGATAACCATTTCTTACCCTTTGGCGTCTCTTCTCTTCCGAAAAATCTCTCTAACTTTTTTAGCTGTTTTAAAAGTAATTTCGCGTTTTTATTTGATGGTTTAGGAAAAGAATTACTTTTTATAAGTAAGAGAGTATTTAAATAATTTGGCTGCTCATTTTCAACACCATGAGGTAATGTCTCATAAATTGAAGACCAAAAAAAGTTTGCATGAAATTTGCTTTTCTCTTCTGTTTTTTTGTTGAAACTATCTCCCCACTCATTTATTATTTCCTCTATTTTTGGTTTGCAAATTAGTAGTGACTCAAGAGGGCTTCCGAATTTACTATCAATATTTGCTCCGAGGGATATACATAGTCCATTTTTGATATTAAGATTTGATAATTCCACTACAAAAAACAAAGTTATTGGATAAATTCTATATCAGGCATTTTTAAATTGATTTTGAACCCAGAGTTAAAAGAAAAAGGAGAAATAAAAGATTTAATGAACTCAAAGGATTCTTTTAGAGCTTTTCCATTGGCGGCAATTACGGGTCATAGCCTATTGAAATTATCTTTGCTTTTGGCAGCAGTCGATCCGAGTTTAGGAGGAGTGATTATCGCTGGCGGAAGAGGTACTGGTAAGTCAGTATTAGCTAGGGGTTTGCATACTTTACTCCCTCCTGTAGAAGTATTAGATAATGAATCAATACTGGAAACACTATCAAAGAGAAATAGTAATACTTCATTAAGACCTATTGGCAGGAACCTAGATCCAGATAAACCAGAGGAATGGGATATTAGTACTAATAAATTGTTAGAGGAGGTAATTGGAAGTGATTATTTGAATCAAATTGATGAAATCCCAAAAAAAGTAAAAGAGGCACCATTTATTCAAGTTCCCATTGGTATAACTGAAGATAGACTTGTTGGATCAATTGATGTCGCTGCCTCATTAAGTACGGGAGAACAAGTTTTTCAGCCTGGAATTTTAGCAGAAGCTCATAGAGGTGTTCTGTATGTAGACGATATAAATTTATTGGATGATGGAATTGTAAATTTAATTCTCGAAGCTATAGGAAGAGAGCAAAATAATATTGAAAGAGATGGTTTAAGCCTCTCTCATCCCTGTAAGTCACTTTTAATAGCAACATATAATCCTGAAGAAGGTGCTTTAAGAGATCATGTTTTAGATCGTTTTGCTATTGTGCTTTCCGCAGATCAATCTATTGATAATTCTCAAAGAGTAGAGATTACAAAATCTGTTTTATCACATGCAGAAAATAATATTAAATTTTCAGAAAAATGGTCGGAAGAATCTGATAATTTATCAACTCAATTAATTTTGGCAAGGCAATGGTTAAAGGATGTCAAGATAAAAAAAGAGCAAATAACCTATTTAGTCAATGAAGCTCTTAGAGGAGGAGTGGAAGGGCATAGGTCAGAATTATTTGCAGTAAAAGTAGCAAAGGCTAATGCAGCTCTTCGAGGCGATGAAAATGTAAATTCTGAAGATCTAAAAGTCGCAGTAAGGTTAGTTATTCTTCCACGAGCAATGCAAATACCTCCAGAAGATGATGATATCCAACCACCTCCTCCAGAGGATCAGAGTCCCCCACCTCCACCTCAATCAAACAATGAAGAGTCTGAACCTGAGACTAGTGAAAATGATAATGAGCAAGACCAAGAACAAGAAGAAGATAATTCTGACGGAGAAGAAGAATCTACTCCCGAAATACCTGAAGAATTCATATTAGACCCTGAGGCATGTATGGTTGATCCTGATTTATTGCTTTTTTCATCAGCTAAAGCTAAAGCAGGGAATAGCGGGAGTAGATCAGTCATATTTAGTGACAGTAGAGGAAGATATGTAAAACCTATTATTCCAAGAGGTAAAGTAAAAAGAATTGCTGTAGATGCTACCCTTCGAGCTGCTGCTCCTTATCAAAAATCGAGAAGATTAAGGAACCCTAATAAATCAATAGTTATTGAAGAAAATGATTTTAGGGCAAAGCTTCTGCAAAAAAAGGCGGGGGCTCTAGTAATTTTTCTGGTTGATGCTAGTGGCTCTATGGCTCTAAATAGAATGCAAAGTGCCAAAGGCGCTGTAATAAGACTTTTAACAGAGGCATATGAGAATAGAGATGAAGTTGCTCTTATTCCTTTTAGAGGTAATCAGGCCGAAGTGCTTTTGCCTCCAACAAGATCAATAACTGCAGCAAAAAGAAGATTGGAAACAATGCCTTGTGGTGGAGGATCCCCATTAGCACATGGACTAACACAATCAGCAAAAGTAGCAAAAAATGCTCTTTCAACAGGAGATATAGGTCAAGTTATTGTTGTAGGGATCACTGATGGCAGAGGTAATGTTCCATTAGGTTTATCTCTAGGACAAAATGAGGTTGAAGAAAACGAAAATACAAATGCAAATTTAAAGCAAGAGGTTCTTGATATTGCAGCAAAATACCCGATGCTTGGGATAAAACTTTTGATAATTGATACAGAAAGAAAATTTATTGCAAGTGGATTTGGTAAAGAATTAGCAGAGGCAGCTCAAGGGAAATATGTTCAACTGCCAAAAGCTACAGATAAAGCAATCGCAGCTATGGCTTTAAATGCTATAAATGAATTTTAAATATTTTTATGGATAAATTTCGTTAAGGAATTTTGAAAGTCCAATGGTTAAATCTCTTATAGATTTGGTTAATTCTTTATCTTGGGTTAATTTTTGAAAATCATCACTCATATCATCTATTTTGGTTGAGATAGACCTAGCAGAATTAATTGTCACTTTAATGTCATTAAGGGTTTCTTTGTCGTCCATAGTAGACAAAATGTTATTCAAATGATTAGCAGCAATTGTAATTTCTTTTATTAGAGGTTCAACTCTTTCTATTTCTTTTTTCGATAAATAAATTAATTCATCAAGATTTTCTTGTGTTTTGTCAAATTGATCAATTGAGTTGAGGATGTTCTCAATTAAGTTTTCTTGATTTGTTTCTTTTAAAAGTTGGCTTATCCTATTAGTTATATTTGAAAGACTTGATAATTGCTTACCTGTGATAGTGTCTCCCTGACAAATAATTAATTTGGTATCGCATTTTTCAGATATAGGTTTTGCAATGTTTTTAGGTATTGACTTGTCACTAGTTTCTAAAGCAACTTGTACATCTCCTCCAAGGAAAGAATTTGTAACTACT
>CACBBI010000041.1 GCA_902537445.1 uncultured Prochlorococcus sp. | reverse complement strand
AGAATTAGTAAGAAGAAAAAGTGTTCTAGAAAGTTCTACCTTACCGGGTAAATTAGCAGATTGTAGTTCTAGAGATCCCTCAGAATCAGAAATTTATATAGTTGAAGGAGATTCAGCTGGAGGTTCCGCAAAACAAGGACGAGATAGAAAATTTCAGGCTATTTTGCCTCTCAGAGGTAAAATTCTTAATATTGAAAAGACTGACGATACTAAGATTTATAAAAATACAGAAATACAGTCATTAATAACAGCTCTAGGATTAGGAATAAAAGGAGAGGAGTTCGACGAGAGGTCCTTGAGATATCATAGAGTTGTAATTATGACGGACGCTGATGTTGACGGTGCTCATATAAGAACTTTATTATTGACATTTTTTTATAGATACCAAAGAGAACTTGTTGAGAAAGGCTTTATATACATTGCTTGTCCCCCTCTATATAAAGTTGAAAGAGGTAAGAATCATAATTACTGTTATAACGAGAATCAATTAAAGGATACAATTGAAGGTTTTGGAGAAAAAGCAAATTATAATATCCAAAGATTTAAGGGATTAGGTGAGATGATGCCAAAACAATTATGGGATACAACTATGAATCCTCAAACGAGGATGATGAAAAGGGTTGAAATAGAAGATGCACTTGAAGCTGATAGAATATTCAATATATTAATGGGAGATAAAGTTGCACCAAGAAGAGAATTTATTGAAACTCATAGTAGCAACTTAGATATGGCAACCTTAGATATATGATTAATAATATTCTCAAAAATTTTTGCTTAATTACTTTTGCATTAATTGCGCCAATTACATTACCTGCTGGTGGGATCCAAAAAAGTTTAAATCAAGATAAGCTCCCTAACGATATAAATGAAATTATATTGACTTCCAACACTTCTCTTTATTCTTGTCCCGAAATTCATGCTAGGGAATTATTAGTTCTTGATGTAGGTACAACTTTATCAATATTACGTAATTGGAGGGTAAGCAAAAGTGAAACTTGGGTTAGGGTTGAATTAGCATCTAATAAATTTTTTGATGATCCCAATAAGATTTTGAAAGGTTGGATAAAAATCTAAATTTTGTATTTTAGTTCAATATTTATACTTTTACTTGGCAGTACGTTTGGATTGATACTAAGATTATTCATACAAAATAATTTCAAAAAAAGTATAGGTTTTGATATTCAAAATACTTCAATAGTAAATTTTTTATCATCTTTTTTTTTAGGAATTTTGGTAGCTTTTAATTTTATTAATAACGAAATATTAGTGTTATTTTATAGCGGTTTTTTAGGATGTTTTAGTACATTTTCTTCCTTTATATATCAATTATTTATTCTTTTTAAAAAGAGAAAATTTCTAAGATTATTTTTACACTATATCGAAGTGATTATTCTTTCTTTCTTTTTCTTTTACTTAGGTTATTTTATTGCTCAGTTTTTTTAAAGTAAAAATAAATAATTTGATCTATATTCTTTTAGCTGCTTATCTAGCTACTTTTTTAAGATTAATTATAAATAATAACTTTTTAACTTCAATAATTGGATCATTTTTAGTTGGTTTTTTAATCAGTAAAAGGTTAAGTCATTCAATTGAAAAAATTTTATTTAGTGGTTTTTTTGCTTGCTTTACATCCTTCAGCGGGTTTATATATTTTTTGTACAAAATTTTAAATCAAGGGGAGTGGATAAAATTTATAATTTTTTTTAATTTATTCATTATAGTTAATTTATTCACAATGTTTATCGGGTTCTTGATAAGTAGAAAAATTACTTAGATTTCATATAATAGTGGTGTTACTTTGATAAGGGATGATATTTATGAAAGAAGATAATCTTGAGACAGTTACATCCCTATCTTCAGATTTAAGTACACGAGAAAATATTACTTTTCAACTTGAGGAATTGCTCATTGCGGGAAATTATGATGAGGCAAAGTTACTTTTAGAGCCATGCCAACCTGTTGATATTGCTGATGCTATTGGAAGCCTTCCACAAATCTTGCAGGCATTGGCATTTCGATTATTAAAGAAAAATGAAGCAATTGAGGTTTATGAATATTTAGATCCAGTAGTTCAGCAAACTTTATTAGAAAGACTTCGTTCAGGAGAAGTTTTAGAAATCGTTGAGAAAATGTCTCCTGATGATAGGGTTCAACTCTTTGATGAATTACCTGCAAAAGTTGTACGAAAATTTTTATCGGCTCTTAGTCCTGGTGAAAGGAAAGTAACAGCTGAATTACTTGGATATGAGCCTGAAACTGCTGGAAGATTAATGACAACTGAATTTATAGATCTTAAAGAGATGCAAACAGCAGCTGAGGCTCTTTCTTTAGTTAGAAAAAGGGCCCCATTTACTGAAACTATCTACAGCTTATATGTTACGGATAAAGAAAGACATTTAACTGGTATTCTCTCTTTAAGAGACCTTGTAACTGCTGATCCTTCTAAGCCAATTGGAGACGTTATGACGAGAGATGTTGTTAATATCTCTACTAATACGAATCAAGAAGAAGTTGCTCGAGCAATACAAAGATATGATTTTTTAGCTCTCCCAGTCGTTGATAAGGAAAAAAGACTTGTTGGGATAGTTACCGTAGATGATTTAATTGACGTCATAGAACAAGAAGCAACAAGAGACATTTATGCAGCGGGGGCAGTACAACCTGGCGATGAAGATGATTATTTCCAAAGTAGTTTGTTTACGATTGCTCGAAGAAGAATTTTATGGTTATTAATTTTGGTTTTAGCAAATGGTTTAACGACAAAAGTTATAGCTATGAATGATCAAATATTAAAAGAAATAGTTTTATTGGCTGCATTTATTCCACTACTTATAGGAACTGGGGGGAATGTTGGCGCTCAAAGTTCAACGGTTGTGATTCGAGGTTTAAGTACTCAGAAGTTAAAGTCACTTGGTGCATTTAAGACAGTAGCTAAGGAGGCAATAACGGGCGCTCTTTTAGGTGTTTTCATGATGCTTGTAGTATTTCCCTTCGCTTGGTGGCAAGGAGAAGGGCCTTTAATCGCCTCTGCGGTAGGAATAAGTTTAATATCCATAACAACTTTGGCTGCTACAACAGGCGCAATCCTCCCTTTGTTGTTTGACAGAATGAAATTGGATCCAGCCTTAATGTCCTCCCCTTTTATTACAACCGTAACTGATATTGCTGGTGTATTTATATATCTCAGTACAGCAAAATGGCTATTAAGCTCTTCATTAGTCTAAATTTAGTAGGTATTTATTCTCATTTTTGTAAATATGTGGATTTTTTTGTTTAACTTTACATTTCTTAATGGTATTGTTTACAGAACGTCATTAAAACTTCATGTCTTCTGAAACAGTAAGTGAAAATAAATTAGCGTCAATCGCAAGTATAAAAGCTAGTAATGATGTAGATCTTGTTCGATCATACTTGAGAGATATTGGACGAGTCCCATTACTATCTCATGAGCAAGAAATTACTCTAGGTCGCCAAGTTCAAGAGTATATGGAAGTTGAGAGAGCAGAATTAGAAATTATCGAATTAACAGGTGATAAGCCTAGTATTGATGAATTATCGACCAAATTAAGCTTGTCTACTTCCATAATTAAAAAAAGATTGAGAGCTGGTCAGAGAGCTAAAGAAAGGATGGTTGCAGCAAATTTAAGACTGGTAGTAAGCGTTGCAAAAAAATATACAAAAAGAAACATGGAACTTTTAGATTTAATTCAGGAGGGAACTATTGGATTAGTCAGAGGAGTTGAAAAATTTGATCCAGCCAGAGGATATAAGTTTTCAACATATGCATACTGGTGGATTAGACAAGGTATTACAAGAGCAATAGCTGAAAAAAGTCGAGCGATTAGGCTACCAATTCACATAACTGAAATGTTGAATAAGTTGAAAAAAGGTCAAAGAGAGCTCAGTCAAGAAATGTCTAGAACTCCAACTGTAACTGAACTTGCTAAATACGTAGAGCTTCCCGAAGATGATGTTAAAGATTTGATGTGCAAAGCTGGTCAGCCAGTTAGCCTTGAAACCAAAGTTGGCGATGGCGAAGATACTGTTTTATTAGATTTACTGGCAGGGGGCGAGGATTTGCCAGACGAACAAATCGAAATGGATTGTATGAGAGGTGATTTGCATTCTCTTTTACATCAATTACCTGATCTGCAATGTAGAGTTTTAAGAATGAGATACGGAATGGATGGTGATGAGCCAATGTCTCTCACAGGTATAGGAAGGGTACTAGGGATAAGTAGAGATCGAGTAAGAAATCTAGAACGAGATGGATTAAGAGGCTTGAGAAGACTTAGTGATAATGTAGAAGCTTACTTTGTTTCTTGAATAAATTCATTCATTAACTTATTTGTTTTTTCAGGTTCTTCATCATGAGGACAATGACCAGCACCATCAACAATATCTAATCTTTTAATATTCCTAAATTGTTTCTTCCACTCTCTTGCTTCATTTAAAGATTCCCAAGGATCTTTTTCTCCCCAAATCAATTGAATTGGAGCTTTCACCTTATCGAAAAGGTCAGTAGCGAGATAGTCATCAAATAAGTTAATAAAACCACGAAATGCTTCTTTAGAGTTTTTCCTTTGAGAGGGTTGATAAAGTATTTCAATCAATTCTTTATCGATATTTTTTCTACTAGGGTAAGCTTGTTCAAGGATTTTTTTAATGACTTTTGGATTAGCAGCTCTTGTAAAAAGT
>CACBBI010000040.1 GCA_902537445.1 uncultured Prochlorococcus sp. | reverse complement strand
GAGCTTCGATATTTTCTCCTTGCAAATTATTCAATTTTTCATCAATAGTATTAAGTTTGTTTTCTTGTTGGAGAATTATTTGAGGCATATTATTAGACTCGATTTTCAACTGTGCCGCTGCTTCATCAATTAAATCTATTGCACTATCAGGGAGACATTTATCGCTGATGTATCTATCGGCCAATTTTGCAGAATAGTTTACAGCCTCTTCAGAAATTTTTATGCCATGATGTGATTCATATTTCTTTTTGATCCCTTGTAATATTTTTGCGCTTAATTCTACTGAAGGTTCATTAACAGCTATCTTTTGAAAGCAATTATTTAATGCCTGATCTTTTTCAATAGTTTCACGAAATTTCTCAGGTGTTGTTGTACCGATACATCTAAGTTCTCCTTCAGCTAGTAAAGGTTTTAAGATATTACTGATGTCTGTAGAAGATCTGTCAGAACTTAATATTGAGTGAATTTCATCGATAAATAGAATCATTCCTTGGTTTGGATTATTTAGTTCCTGCATTATTAAGCTTAGTCTTTCCTCTAGTTGACCTCTAAATTTGGTCCCAGAAACTAATGCACCTAAGTCAAGTGAAATAATTTTTAAGTCCTTTAAAGTATCAGGAACTTTTTTGTCTACAATTAATTGAGCAAGTAATTTTGCAATTGAGGTTTTACCAACTCCAGGATTGCCAATAAGTATAGGGTTATTTTTGTTTCTTCTGCAGAGTACCCTCATTAAATTATTGATCTCATTTTCTCTTCCTAAAACGGGATCCAGTAAGCCTTTTTTAGCTAATTCTGTTAAATCTTTTCCATAAATTGAAAGAGCATTTTCATCTTTTCCAACTTGTTTTTTGGTTTCAATTTGAAGTTCACTTTTCGGTAATGGAACAATAGCTTTTTTAAATTTTTCTTCTTTTACAAAAGTCTCGTTAGTCTCGTTGTTTGATTCAAAATTAGATTGATTATTTATTTCAATTACATTCCCATAATTATAAGAATCTTTTGATTGATTAATATTTGGGTAAAACTTTAATTCTTCCTCTAATTTTTCCATTGAAAGGTTTCCTTCTTCAAAAACATAATTTCCAATTCTTAAATCTCTTCCAAGAGCAATTAGTAAATGAGGGATTTCTATTAATCTCGATCCCCATTGAGTTTTAATTTGATTTGCGTTATCTAATAAAATTTCTAAATCTTCTCCGATAGTAAAAATATCTGACTCATTTGTTGGTGTCTCTTCTAAAAAATCTTCTGTTATGTCTAAAACTGTATCTTGGTCGATTGATAATTTTTCAATGAAGGCAAAGAATTCACTTGATGAGAACAATGTATGAATTATGTGTTCAATATTAAATTCGCTATGATCCCATTTTTTTTGCGGTTTCTTCCCCTAATAAAAGAAGATCCCAACTAATATCGCTAAATAGTTCAGGACTGGATGTAAGTGTTTCTCTCATAAACTATAAAAACTATAGTTGATTATTAATTAATATTCTAAATAGGATCTGCATTAATAATCATCCAATAATTTTCAAATTGTAAGATGAATTTGAAAATTATTTAGATGAGAGGATTTGCGGGGACTTTAGAATGAAAAAAAAACGTTAAATAATATCTAAGCTCTTATAAAATTAAAAATTATAGTTGGTTAACAAATATATTTCAGATATTAGCCAAATAGTTCAGCTATTAATAGGATTTAAATAGTAATAATTAAATTGTGAAAGAAACTATTGATTTTCTTATTGATACTGTTGAAGCAAGGCAAGTCCTTGATTCAAGAGGTAATCCAACTGTAGAGGCAGAAGTATTTTTGGAATGTGGTGCAAGTGGTAGAGCAATTGTTCCTAGCGGAGCTAGCACTGGTGCTCATGAGGCACATGAATTAAGAGATGGTGGTTCGAAATATATGGGGAAAGGCGTTTTGAATGCTGTTAGTAAAATTCATGAAACAATATCGCCGGCTTTATGTGGCTTGTCATCTTTAGATCAAACTGCAGTAGATAAATTAATGATTGAAATTGATGGAACTCCTAATAAGTCTAACCTTGGAGCAAATTCAATCCTTGCAGTAAGTCTTGCAACTGCTAGAGCATCAGCAAATGCTTTAGACATTCCCCTATATAGGTATCTTGGAGATCCATTATCCAATCTTCTTCCAGTCCCATTGATGAATGTAATAAATGGTGGTGCTCATGCCCCAAATAGTCTTGATTTTCAGGAATTTATGCTTGTACCACATGGAGTTAATAATTTCAGTGAATCATTAAGAATGGGTACAGAAATTTTTCACTCATTAAAATCATTGCTTGATCAAAAAGGTCTTTCTACTGCTGTAGGCGATGAGGGTGGATTTGCCCCAAATTTGTCATCAAGCGAAGAAGCAGGGGACTTATTATTAGAAGCAATTCAAAAAGCCGGATTTAAGCCTGGTGAGCAGGTATCTTTAGCTTTAGATGCTGCTAGTACTGAATTTTATAGTGATGGTATTTATAAATATGAAGGTAAAAGTTTAAATAGTTCTGAAATGATTTCATATCTTTCAAGATTAGTTTCTAATTATCCCATAGTTTCAATAGAGGACGGTTTAGCAGAGGATGATTGGGAGGGTTGGTCAGAATTAAACAAAGAATTAGGGAATAAAGTTCAGCTTGTAGGTGATGATTTATTCGTTACTAATACAGAAAGATTACGGAAAGGGATTATAGAAAAATCTGCCAATTCAATCCTAATAAAGGTAAATCAAATTGGAACATTAACTGAAACTTTGGAAGCTATTGAGTTAGCTAAAATGTCTGGTTTCACAAGTGTTATAAGTCATAGAAGTGGTGAGACTGAAGATACAACAATTGCAGATTTATCTGTCGCCACAAGATCGGGTCAGATCAAGACTGGCTCTTTGAGCAGAAGTGAAAGGATTGCAAAATATAATAGGCTTTTAAAAATTGAGGAGGAATTAGGAAATCAAGCAAGATTCGCTGGAGCTCTAGGTTTAGGTCCCAAAAATATATAGTTTTTTTTAGCGCTTAAGTTTTTCTAAACGTGAGCCTTTTCTCATACTTAATTGGCACTTTATCCAATCAATACTTATAGGTAGTGCAAAAAAAAGTGGCAACAATGCAAAATTATTTTGTTTATTGGTTACAAGTAAAGCAGATGCAATTGATAAGCTTCCTATGAGAATTGAATGGCCTAAAGTTTTTTGAGCCGTAAACATTTTTTTGAATTGCCTATCAGACTCTCCCATTCTTATTTGCAATTGTAAATCGCCCTGTTCTAATCTTTCTAAACTTTCATCTATTCTTTTGGGAATTCCAACAGCTTTAGATCCTAGTTCACCTACTTGCCTTCCAAATTGGTTAATTAAATCGTTGGGACTTTGATTATTTGAAGTCATAAGTTCTATTAAATAAGGCTTGGTAACTGATACAAGGTTAAACCCTGGGTCAAGCATTCTACCAACTCCTTCAAAAGTTGATAAAGCTCTCATTACAAAGATTAAATCTACTGGCAGTTGAAATGGCGTTTCATAAACCAGTTCGTATAAATCTCCAGATAATTTTTCAATAATATTAGGACTAAATGGCGGAGTTAAGGCTTCTTTAAGCATCAATCTGACTAATCTTCTGACTGGTCCTACATCGATATCTTTTGAAATTAGCCCAGCTTGTTGTAATTGACTAACAAGTGATGAGGCGTCTCTAAGAGCAGCAGCCTTAACCATACCCCCTAATCTTGTTTGAAGATTATTTGAGATGTTCCCCATCATTCCAAAATCATAAAAAATCAATTTACCTTCACTTGAAACTGCTAGATTCCCTGGATGAGGATCTGCATGAAAAAACCCGTAATTTACTAATTGTTTTAAGTAGCTGATTGCACCTATCTCTGCAATTTTAGATAAATCAATTTCTTGTGATTTTAATTTTTCTAAATCGCTTATTTTTGTCCCTTCTACATAACTTAAACAAAGCACTTTTTCACTGCTCATATCCCAAATTACTTCAGGAACTTCAACATTTTCATCATCAAGAAATTGCTGCCTAAATCTTGCTGCATATTGCGCTTCGCAATTAAAATCAAGTTCTTTCATCAGAACTTTTCTACACTCTTTAGCAATCTCAACCCAGTTTCTACCTCGACTCCAATTCTTATTTTTCTGCAATAATCCTGCTATTTGCTGCATTATGCCCAAATCGATAATAAACAATTCTTTTAAATTGGGTCTTTGAACTTTAAAAACTACTTTCTTACCGTCTTTTAAAGTCGCCCTATGGACCTGAGCTAGTGATGCTGATCCAACCGGATCATATATTATTTGATCTATTTCATTAAACTTAGACCCTAGTTCATTTCTTATAGTCTCTTCAACTTGCGTAAATGAAAAATTAGGAACTTGATCCTGCAATTTAGACAATTCCTGTATCCAGGTATTAGGAATTAAATCAGGTCTCGCTGATAATAATTGTCCAATTTTAATAAATGCTGAACCAAGCTTTATTAATTGATTAGTAAAACACCTAGCTCTTTTAATTTGGACCCTACTTTTTTCATTCTTCTTAGCTTGGAAAATTGTAAATCTAATATTATCTATCCACAAATTTATTAAAAGTGAAATCAGAGTTATCCAAATAAGAAAGGCCCTCTTCAACTTTTTTAAACGATAATGAAGAATGTGAAAACTCATTTCATTTGATTATTTGTGGTTTTATTAAAGAGATCAATTTGTTTATTGATATCTTCAATTTCATTTAAAGCCTTTTTTATTTTGGAATCTTGATAAGTATTTGCAGACTCACTTTCTTGAATATTTTCGGCTTTTTCCATTCTTGAGGCTTCTTCAATTATGGATTCTTTCAAACTATCAAATTCTTTTTTGAGAATTTCTGGAGCATCCTGAGCAATATTTGTTGCTTCTTCAATTTTGTCAAACAATATCTCGTTTAATTTTTCGGTTACTTTCTTAATGGCAGCTTTTAAAAGG
>CACBBI010000039.1 GCA_902537445.1 uncultured Prochlorococcus sp. | reverse complement strand
TTCTATTGGTTAAACTTTCCGCAATTACCGAGCCTAAAAGACCACTTATAACACCACCAATTGAAGGGTGAATTCCAAGCGCTAATGCGAGAGCAAGTCCAGGCAACACGCAATGAGAGATTAAATTAACTTGTAATAATCTCTTATGGGTGATTAATACAGTTCCCATCGCTGGGCATAAGATCCCAGAAAATATAGTTATTATTAATGGAACCATCCACCAGTTGCTATTAATAAAAGACATTATTCGAAAGATTCGGTATGATCAAAAATACGAGGCAAAAAAAGATTTTGGAAACAATGGTAACTAAGTCTGACATTACCAAAAGACAAGAACAACTTCTTGAAGAACTTAATAAATGCGAGGATGAATTGAGCGGTCAAGAATTGCATAGGCAGTTGATCACAAAAGGCAAATCTATGGGGTTGACCACTGTTTATAGAAATCTGCAAATCTTGATAAAGCATGGATTAATTCGTTCTAGACATCTCCCAACAGGAGAGGTTCTTTACACTCCCGTAGACAGAGATATTCATCATTTGACCTGCGTTCAATGCGGAGAGACGTCGAAAATGGAAGGTTGTCCTGTTAAAGATATTCATGCCCCTAAAAAAAATCCAAGAAAGTTTCAACTTTTGTTTCATACACTCGAATATTTCGGCCTTTGCCAAAACTGTTATCAAGCTCAAAATTAATAAGGAACATTTTCTAATCACAGAAATTATTTTCCTTTATAGAGCTTATGTTTATCGCATCTAATTTATCTTTTATTTGATCAGGACTACCAACTGCTAAAACACTTTTATCAAGAACAATTACTTGATCGTAGTTATTTAGAGACTCACCCCAATCATGGCTACTTACTAGCAAAGAAAGTCCCGCATCTGCGAGTTGACGAACAATTTTCAGGAAGTCCTCTTTTGCGGGGGGATCCAATGCCGCACAAGGTTCATCCAGAAGAAATATTTTTGCAGGGGACATAAGAGTTTTTGCTAATAGAGCTCTTTGTTGCTGTCCTCCTGAAAGAGAATCGAGTCTTCTATTAGCTAAATTAGCAATTCCTACTCTTTGCATTGTCGCTTCTAATTCACAACATTTATTAATCCAAGAATTAGGATATTCTAGAAGAGCCTTGATTTGAAAGGGGTTATTACTTCTTGATTTTGAATACTTTATTTGACCAAGAGATACCAATTTTTCAACTGTAATGGGAAACTTCCAATTCATAGAACTTCTTTGAGGCATAAGTGCCACTAGAGCTCTAGATCTATATAAATTTTCACCGTCTATTTTTATTTCGCCTTTATCTGGAGTATTTTGTCCTTGCAATATCCTCAAAAGAGTGGATTTACCGGCACCATTTGGACCTACTAGCGCTGTTAGAGTTCCAGGTTTAATCTCAACCGATACCTTATTTAAAGCTGGCTTACTTTTTTCTGTGTATGCAAATGTTAAATTTTCAGCGACTAAAGTAGCCATTAATTAATCTTCATGAAAAAAGTCACTTTACAAGCTTACCAATAATACAAGCTGCGTATTATTTTCATAACATTTGATACCTTTTCTTGTCAGGTGCAATGAAAATGATTATCATTTTTAAGTATTTAATAATTATTTATGTCAATTTTTAAAAGACTTTTATCAAATAAAACATGTTCAAGTAAGTCAATTATTAAAAATTCCGTAATCGCTGGAACGATTATATTTTCTGGTTTTGGGCAGGATGTAATGGCTAAAGGGAAGTCATACGTAGCAGTAGAACCACTAGTTTGTGATTTAGTTAAATCAATTGCGTTGCCATCTGACGAAGTTACATGCTTAGTAGATAGAAAACAGGATGTTCATGACTTAAAGATCAATCCAAGACAAGCTCAATTACTAAATAGCGCAGACAAAGTATTCACTCTTGGCAAAGAAATGACTCCAAGTATGAGAAATTGGGAAAGTAAAAAAAATACTGTTGTTGTAGGTGTTAGTGCAATAGACGTAGATGATCATTCTGATCATGAAGGTCACGATGACCACTCAGACCATGACGGACATGACGATCATGCTGAACATTCAGCTAAGGTAGATGATCATTCTGATCATGGAGGTCATGATGATCATTCAGACCATGGTGGACATGATGATCATGCTGAGGGTGCTTTCGAATGGGCAGGTAAATTCCAGCTTTCTAAGGGTTCATACAAATGGTCATTTGAAAAAGTCGATGGCGAATATGCAGATCCTGCAATGAAGATGGTGATTCTCAAATCTAATGACATAGAAGGGTCTGAAGATTTAGCCAAAGAATTATTAGGATCTAAAGACTCAATAAGCAGAAAAAATGATGGAACTTTGATAGCAAGTAATAAAGCTTTTGTTCTTAACTTCGATCAAAGAAAAGAAAGTACTGTTTTTAACGTGGATATCAAAGAAGATGGTGAATATATATTTTTTACTGAACACATGCCTTTTGAGTTTGAAGCAACTCAACACTTTTTTAAAGACGTTTCAAATAGTGATGTAGAACCAATAGCACAAGTTCCAGACGAAGGAGAGGGGCATCATCATCATCATGACCATGGAGGTCTAGATCCACATGTATGGCATGATCCACATAACATCATAAAAATGGGAGATCTTATAAGCAAAAGTTTAAAGAAAGATATTTCAGTTTTTAATAGAGGTGACAGAAAACTAATTAATGAAAGATTCGAAAAAGCTGATTCTCTCTTAGAAGGCTTAGATAGTTGGATCGTCGAACAAGTAAGCTCTATTCCTGAGGAAAACAGAGTAATTGTCTCTAAACACAAAGCAATGGAATACTACGGGGATGCATTTGGTTTTGAAACCATTAGTTTACTTGACTTTCTTGGAGACTCCTCAAGCTTAAGGCCAGACAACATAAGTTCTACTTTAAAAATGTTAGATGAAGAGAAAGTTCAGGCAATATTTCCTGAACAAATTCCAGCATCTAAGTTATTAAGGAACTTAAGTAGACAAAGTTCAGTTCCTTTAGCTTCTAATCAAATATTCGTTGATGGATTGATGATGGATGGTAATACGGTTTCAGTAGCCGTACACAACACTTGTACAATTGTTGATTCATTAGGTGGAAGCTGTGATAAAGAATCTGGCTCCAATCTTGAGTCTGAATGGTACAAACTTTCAGATTAAATTTTTCTAATAAAAACGGTTTTCATTTCTTATGATTACTATTATTAAACTATTGTTTATTTGGTAAAAATCATTAAATGAGCATCAAAGATAAAGTTCCAGTAACTATTCTCACTGGATTTCTAGGTTCAGGGAAAACTACTTTACTTAATAGAATACTAAGTGAAGAGCACGGGAAAAGAATAGCCGTAATTGAGAATGAATACGGTGAAGTAGGGATAGATCAAGGGCTCGTAATAAATGCCGATGAAGAAGTGTTTGAGATGTCAAACGGGTGCATTTGTTGTACTGTTCGCGGTGATTTAATAAGAGTCCTTGGCAACCTTATGAAAAGAAGAGATAAGTTTGACTATGTTTTAGTAGAAACGACCGGATTAGCAGATCCTGGGCCAGTCGCACAGACATTTTTCATGGATGAAGAAATTAGTTCTGAATTTACTCTTGATGGAATTGTAACTTTAGTTGATGCTGCTCATATTGATCAGCAGCTAGGAAGAAGTGATGAAAGTTCAGAACAAGTTGCGTTTGCAGATGTTCTTGTCCTTAATAAAACTGATTTAGTCTCTGATGATGCACTAGATACTCTTGAATCGAGATTGAGAGATATGAACCGAATGACTCGAATCATTAGAGCCGAGAATGCCCAAGTACCAATCGAAACAGTCCTAAATCTAAGTGCATTTGATCTCGATCAAATCCTTAAACGCAGACCAACATTTCTTGAACCAGAATATCCTTTTGAATGGACAGGTGTTTACGACCTTGCTGCAGGTAAATATGAATTAATGCTAGAAGAAGGTCCCGATCCAGAAATGTCATTAGTAGCTTTCGCTAATCAAGGTGAGAGTGAAGAAGAACTTAAAGATGGTGCTGAATCCTGCGTAAGACTTTATGCAGAAAAAGCTAAAAGCATAGAACCTGGGAATATCATTCCATTTGGAGAACATATAAACCTTAAATTGGAGGATAAAGGAAATAAATCATTCATATTAGATATCGAAAAAGGATCAAAGATAGGTTTATATACACAGCACACTGCTGAAGAATTCAATATGAAAATCATTAAAAGTGAAGACAATAATTCAAAAGAGATCCCATTTAATATTGAAAGATTCTGGCAAGCCGAGCACGAGCACGATGATGAAGTAACGTCCATTGCAATTGAACGATTTGGAGATGTTGATCCAGAAAAACTTAATACTTGGTTGGGCAGACTTCTTTCTGAAAAAGGGGTGGATATATTTAGAACTAAAGGTTTCATTAGCTACTCAGGCAACCCACAGAGAATAGTTTTCCAAGGGGTACATATGTTATTTACAGCGCAACCTGATAAGGAATGGGGTAACGAACCTCGTAGAAACCAACTTGTTTTTATAGGTAGAAATTTGGACGAGAAAGAGATGAAAGAAGGTTTTGAAAAATGCCTGATATAGAATCATTTAGCCCAAGAGGCATGTTCCACGAGGGATGGACAGCTGAAGTTAATGATTATGCCATAGTTTGTGGTTGGGCTACTAAAGGAAAGTTATTCATTGTTGGGGATGTAGCAGGAGGTATTTTTGCCTTTGAAGGAGATACTGGGAAAATTATTTGGAAAAAAGAAAATACACACTCTGCTGGTCTATTAGCAATGTCCATTCATCCAGAAGGAGAGATTTTCGCAACTTCCGGTCAAGATGGAAATATTCAAATATATAATTGTCACGAAGGTAAAGTAATTAAAACTCTCGATCTTGGCAAGGCTTGGGTAGAGCATCTTAAGTGGTCAAATGATGGCTTATTTCTTGCAGCAGCTTCTTCAAAAAAAGTATATGTTTTTAATGAAATTGGTGAAGAAAAATGGGTATCAGATGATCATCCAAGCACAGTGAGTGCAATAAAATGGTCAAATAATAATGAGCTAGCTACAGCCTGCTACGGGAGAGTAACATTCTTTGACATAGTAAATAATAAAACGAATCAAAAGCTCGAGTGGCAAGGATCATTAGTCTCAATGGAATTAAGTCCTGATGGTGATATAGTCGCTTGCGGGAGTCAAGACAATTCAGTTCATTTTTGGAGAAGGTCAACCGGAATGGATGCTGAAATGACAGGATACCCAGGAAAACCTAGTCACCTTTCTTTTGACGATAGTGGAAAATTACTGGCAACTAGTGGCAGTGAAAGAATTACAGTGTGGAGCTTGATAGGTGACGGTCCAGAGGGAACTATGCCGGGAGAGCTATGGCACCATACCGAACCTATTTCTAGCC
>CACBBI010000038.1 GCA_902537445.1 uncultured Prochlorococcus sp. | reverse complement strand
TCGAAATTGGACCAATAATTGAAAATCCATATTTTGTAACCATATCCCTTACGATATTTGTCGCATAAGCGATATCATTTAAGGAGCACTGTGTAATTTCACCTTCACCAAAAACTATCGTTTCCGCTGCTCTTCCAGCTAGAGCAATTTCAATTTTTGAAAATAATAATTTTTTTGAAATCAAGCCACTAGAAATTACATCTTCGTCAGGGCATATTTTTGTATATCCTCCTATAGATCCAGATCTAGGTAAGATAGTAATTTTATCAACTGATTCAATTCCATTTCTCACAGCAGATACAATCGCTCTACCTACCTCGTTATAAGCAATAATTTTTTTCATATTTGGAGAAGTTATTAATGAACTTCTCAGGCCGATGGTAATTTTATCAAGAGCATTTTCTATATGAAGATCATTGATTAATTTAGATTCATCTCTAGCACAGTGAATAGCACTCTCGTTCATCAAATTTGCAAGATCTGCTCCCGAAAATCCCACTGTTCTAGAAGCCCAATATCCTAAGTCAACTTCGCTTGAAAGTGGTTTGGAAAGTGAGTGAACTGAAAGAATTTTTTTTCTTCCATCTAAATCTGGAAGCATTACTTCAATTTTTCTATCAAATCTACCTGGTCTTAATAATGCTGCATCCAAAATGTCTGGTCTATTTGTTGCTGCTAAAACAATAATCCCAGAATTATCAGCAAAACCATCTAATTCAGTTAGAAGCTGGTTAAGGGTTTGTTCTCTTTCATCATTTCCACCTCCGATACCAGACCCTCTCTGCCTACCAATGGAATCAATTTCATCAATGAAAATTATACAAGGAGATTTTTCCTTGGCTTTAGAGAATAGATCACGAACTCTGCTTGCACCAACACCAACAAAAAGTTCTACAAACTCTGATGCCGATATTGAGAGAAAAGGCACTCCTGATTCGCCAGCAATTGCTTTAGCCAATAATGTTTTACCTGTTCCTGGTGGGCCAATTAGAAGAACCCCCTTTGGAACTTTTGCTCCAAGATTTTCAAATTTTTTTGGTTCTTTTAAAAATGTTATTACCTCTTTTAATTCCTCAGCGGCTTCAGGAACACCAGCTACATCATCGAATCTCGTTTCCACATCATCGATAGTTACAAACTTAGCTTGATTTTTGGTAAAACCAAAGGCTCTGGAAGCCAATTTTGATGTACTCCTCAAGATTAAGACTAAAGCTAATATGAAAATCAGGAAAAGGCTTATTGAAGCAAATGAATTGGCAGCTGAGGCTTCTTTTCTACTATTGTTAATTGTAAGATCAACCTTATTTTCAGTAGCCTTTTCAAGGATTAATTGATCGTTGTAAAGGATAGGTATTTTAAATTTATCTCCATTTTTATACAGAACATCTATTTCCCTCTGCCTAGGGTAGAAAAATATTGATTCTATTTTTCCCGTCTCTATATCTTCTAGAAGATCCGAATAACTTGATTTAGAATCTGAATATGAGAATTTTGATCTAAACACTAATCTTTATAAGTGATTAATAAAGCATATATGCTTATTTAAAAAATTGACGTATTTAAACAAAATATACTCAAAAGTTTTGGAGATAACCAGTTAAAGGGTATATTATTATATGGAAATAAAGAAACAGAATGGCTGTACCAAAGAAGAAAAAATCAAAGAGCAAAAGGAACCATAGGCACGCCGTCTGGAAAGGGAAAGCAGCAATAGCAGCTCAAAAAGCTATATCTTTAGGTAAATCAGTTTTAACCGGGAAAGCTCAAGGTTTTGTCTATCCTATAGAGGAAGAAGAAGAAGAATAGCTTTTAAGATCCTAATTTAAATGCCTCAAGTATAACGGCATAAATAGCACCTATTCTTATTTTATCAACTACAGTCCATAGATAATAAAATTTTGAACTTGCGGCAGGTTTAATTCTTATGATGATTTCAATAAAAAAAATAATTATTGGGACCATAACCAACTCATTTTTACCTTCAGATATAAATTTTGTAATAAAATTTGCGAACAAAAAATAACCTGTCAAAACAGAAATTAGACTAATAGATTTTGTTCTCCAAGTATCACTTAGAAAACCAAAAAATAAATTATTTAACTGGTAGATAATTCTTGAAAAGTTAGTTTTTTGCATTACTAAAAGACACTAAATAATCACTAAGAAAGTTATAGTCAACATATGATTTTTTTAGTTTAGGGCCTTTAATTACATTTGCCACATTATTCTCATCACCAAGACTGTCTAAAATACAATCTAATTTAATATTTTCCTCAAGAACAATTGGGATATTTGAAGGAACAAAAATTGTAGGCAAGTTAGCTGCCAAGGAAGATTTTAATCCTGGATTGGAGTCTTCAAAAACAATTGAGTTGTTTTTGTTTATACCACTTAATTGGATTGCCTTTAAATATGGTAATGGATTTGGTTTCTTTAATTCAACGTCTTCACTTGAAATAATGAACTCAAAAGGGTTGAAGCCATTAAAAAGATATTCAACAAGTAGATTAACTTGAATTCTTGAACTTGAAGTAACAATAAATTGTCTTACTTTTTTTTTATGTAATTCATTTATTAATCTATAAACACCAGTTTTTAAACTAACGCAATTTTTTTTAATAATTTCTAAATAATGAAACTGCTTTGTTTCATGAATTTTGAGTATTAAATCTTCTGAGAAATCATTATTATTAGATTTAGCGTAATAAGCAATCCTATTTTTGCCCCCATTTATCTTCAGAAGTTTTATATATTTATTAGTGTCCCAATTCCAATTAATACCAAGGTCATTGAAAGCATTATTAAAAGCAGGTAAATGGGCCTCTAATTCAGTATTTGCGATGGTACCATCTAAATCCCAATAAACACCCTCAAGATACGTCACCAAAAAGAATTTCTTTTATTTACGGTAAAATACAAGAGCAATTATTGCTGGTCCTGCTAACGCAACTACAGCTAAAGGAATAAGTGTTGCCATGATTAATGAATATGTTTTGTGATACTATTTTTACAAATAAATGACGAAACTGTACTGATACGTTACAAGATTGAATTAAATTATGAAATCATGGACATGTATAGAAAATTGTGGAGCTTGTTGTAAATTCGACTTGAACGAAAGAAGCGATTTGTCTGACAAACTTAACAAAGAAGATATAGCTTTGATAAATTTGATGACGGCTAAAGATGGTTGGTGTAAAAACCTGGACAGAGAAAATAAAAAATGCTTAATTTATGAAACCAGACCACATTTTTGCCGAGTAGATGAATTTTCTACTGCATTTAAAGGATATTTAAAATCTGGTGATAAGTTTTTAATAGATTGCTGCAAACAACATATTTCCTCAAATTATGGACACAAAAGTAAAGAGATGAAAACTTTTAGAATTGCAGTCTCAGGGAAATGAATAGTAAATTAGAAAAAAAAGAAAACAATTTAGAAAAAAGTTTTTTTTCTATATTTATAACGACTTTTACAACAATCTTTATTGCTGAACTTGGTGATAAAACTCAAATAGCCACGTTAATGCTTTCTGCTGAATCGGGCAAGCCAATAATTGTTTTTCTTGGAAGTTCTCTAGCTTTAATAAGCTCTAGCATAGTAGGAGTTCTTATTGGTAAATGGGTTTCAAAAAAAATATCTCCTAGCAAATTTGCTTTATTTACTGGTGCTTTAATGATAATGATCAGTATATTTTTAGCTTATGAAACTTTCAAAAATTATTTATAAATGATTTTAAGTTTATTACTATCAACATTTCTTACCGTTTTTATAGCTGAATTAGGTGACAAAACTCAACTAGCTACTTTAACTATAAGCGGCACTTCAAATAAACCATTAGCAGTTTTTCTAGGATCTTCTTCAGCACTTGTTTTTGCAAGTTTACTGGGAGCTTTAACAGGCGGTTCTATTTCAAGTTTTTTACCAGAAGTAGTTCTTAAGTCAATAGCCTCCATTACTTTTTTTATAATTGGTATAAGGCTTTTTATCAACTCTTTCACCATCGAAAAAGAAGAAAAAGAAGAGAAAGAAAATAATTAGTTTTAAGCTTGGATAATAAGGTGTAATAATGAAGTGTATACCCTTAAATTAATTTATAATTTCATTTAGGTCATGTTCTCATCATCTTCAATAATTGATAATCTTAATCAGTCAGAAGGGTTAGAATATAAAAAGTTATGCAGATTATTAAAAATAACAAAAAAATCTGATAAGGATAAATTAGATATTGCTTTAAAAGCTCTAGAAAAACTTGAAATAATAAATAAAAATGAAGATGATGAATACACCTGCATAAAAGATAGTGATCATCTTGTCGCTAAAATAAGATGTAGTAGTAAAGGCTATTGCTTTGCTGTAAGGGGAAAAGACAAAGAAGATATTTACATTAAAGAAAATCTACTTAACTATGCATGGAATGGAGACAAAGTTTTAGTAAGGATAATAAAAGAGGGTTATAGAAGAAGATCACCTGAGGGAATAGTTGATTGTATTCTTGAAAGATCAAATCAAATACTTCTTTCCAAAGTTGAAATAATAAACAATGAAGTATATGCAATCCCAATAGACGATAGGATCCTTTCTAAAATAAAACTTCCAAAAGAGAATAAAAAATACACTTTCAAACCAGACAATAAGAATATAGTAAAAGTTGAGATTGATAGATTTCCAATTGGTCAAGAAGAAGGACTAGGTCATGTGATAGAAGAACTAAAACTAAACAATAATGAGGAATATGATACAGACTTTGTTTTATCTAAAAACAATATCGTTAAATCATACAATTTAAATAATATTGAATCAAAAAAAATAGAAAAAAGGGAGAGGATAGACCTTACAGATAAAAACTCTTATTTATTCAAAAGTTGGAATTCTAAAAATTCTCCAATGCTTCCAATGATTCAAATAGAGCAGGGGAAAAATAAAAGTACTAAATTATGGATACATACAAATAATCTTGCAGAAAGAGTAGATCTTAATAGTAAAAAATCTCTAGAAATATTATTTAAAGGCTTTGAATCATTACCTTTATTAAATGATTGGCAAAACTACCTTAGTGAAGCAATAAGAAATGATTCTGAATTTAAATTTGGTGAAAAGAATGAAGCAATTAGCCTCTGTGTGCATTTAAATAGTGATAATGAAATAATTGAATGGTCATTTTATCTTACTTTAGTAAAGTGTTCTCTTATTGTTGGGAATGATCATATTGACGCGCTTCTATCTAGAAAAAGTAAATCAAGGATAACCTCTCGGATATTAAAACCTATAAAGGAATATATCGACGATTTAGATAAAATACTTGAAATTTCATCTTCATTCAGACAAAAACACCTTTTGGAGGGTAAGGTCGAAATTCCTGCGCCACTTAATAAAATAGAATCACTAAAAGAATTTTTTATTCACAATCCAGCTGAATATTCAAAAGGATATTTTGAATCATTAAATAAAGAAGATTGCCAAACTTACCTTTCACCAATACTATATGA
>CACBBI010000037.1 GCA_902537445.1 uncultured Prochlorococcus sp. | reverse complement strand
AGATTTACTAATGCCTCTTGGCTTTTTGCAACAACCATACATCCTGAGGTATCTTTATCTAATCTGTGAACAATCCCAGGTCTTAGTTTCCCATTAATTCCAGGTAGATCTTTACAGTGAAAAAGTAATCCATTCACTAAAGTTCCAGATTTGTGTCCAGGGGCTGGATGAACAATTAGTCCTGATTGTTTATTAATTACTATGATGTGCTCGTCTTCAAAAAGGATATTTAAATCCATTTTTTCAGGTTTCAAATAAATAAGAGGTTCTGGAGGAGGCATCCATATTTGAATATTGTCGCCATTTTTTAATGGGGTCTTTGCTTTCGCAGTCTTATAGTTTACAAGTACTAAACCTGAATTTATAAAATGTTGAATTCTTGCTCTACTTTGTTCTGGCCTTTTACTTACCAACCATCTGTCTAGCCTCATAGGAAGAGGTAGCTCATAAATAATTTCTATAAGCTCACCTTCTCCAATGCCGAAAGAATTTTGATTATTTAATTCCATAGTGGGACTTCTAAAGCAATTTTACCCAGCATTTGATTTCTATAATCTTCCAATAACTTATGAGACATTCTCCTTTTATCGCCAGAGGTATGTTTTGAAGCTGCTTCGTCGATCCAAGCAGAAGGACTCTTAAAGCCTTTAGTAATATCAACTCCATATCTATTAGATATTTGTTTAACTGAGATATTCGCATTCTTATCTTTGTTGAGAGTGGATATAATTTTGATAAATCCAATTGCGACACTCTCTATTTCATAAGCAGCTTCTCCAATATCGTCACACAGTGCAAGATTAAGTGCTGATTTTTGATCTTCTAAATTTGGAGGTATAACACCAGGAGCATCTAGCAGATCTATACCACTTTCTAATTTTATCCATCTTAAATTACGAGTCACGCCTGCTTTCCTAGCGCTATCTACAACTCTTTTTTTTGCGATTCTATTAATTAATGCCGACTTTCCTACGTTTGGAAAACCAAGTGTAAGGGCTCTAATTGGCCTAATTCGCATTCCTCTAGAGAGTCTTCTATCGTCGATTGACGACCTAGAATCTTTGGCTGACTTACAAATTTCTTTAATCCCTATTCCTCTTTTAGCATCACACCAAAGAGGATATTGATCTTTAGAATTAAACCATTTATTCCAACTATTGATTGTATGCGGGGAGATCATATCTGATCTGTTAATGACAAGAATATGTTTTTTATTATTTATCCATTTATTTAAGTGTGGATGTCCTGTTGACAAAGGAATTCGTGCATCTCTCACTTCTATAACTAAATCTACTTTATTGATAACTTCAGATAATTTCTTTTCTGCTTTTGCGATATGGCCTGGGTACCATTGGATTTTGGGTATGTCCACTTCAATAAATCAAATAAAATTTTGTATTCCTTTTAGTTTTTATAAGTTTCAAAAGTATTTACTTCTAAATTTTAGTATAAATTTAATAACTAAAAATTTTTATAATCGTTAATTCTTAAAATTTATTAAGGCATAGGTAACAGTAACTACTTTTTAACCCAATAAGCCCAAATTAACGTTAGGGTCTTGAGATTATAAATATAGCTTGTTTAATGTCAAAATTATCTCTTTCCAGTCTTGATAAGACACATTTAGAAGGAAAAAAAGTTCTTGTAAGAGTAGATTTTAATGTTCCATTAAATGAAGACGGTCAAATAACCGACGATACGCGTATTCGTGCAGCGATCCCAACTATTGAATATCTTATTAATCATTCTGCAAAAGTCATTTTAGCTGCTCATTTTGGTAGACCGAAGGGTCAGGTAAATGAAAAAATGAGATTAACTCCAGTCGCAGCAAGATTAAGTGAATTGTTGGGGCAAAATGTTGCTCTTACTAACAGTTGTATTGGTGATGAAGCAGTTGCACAATCAAATAGCTTATCTAATGGAGATGTTCTTTTACTTGAGAATGTTCGTTTTTTTGGTGAAGAGGAAAAGAATGACCTGGAGTTTGCTGAAAAATTAGCATCACATGCAGATATGTATGTAAATGATGCTTTCGGTGCTGCTCATAGAGCGCATGCTTCAACTCAGGGTGTAACAAATTATTTAAGTCCCTCAGTAGCTGGATTCCTTTTAGAAAAAGAATTGAAATACCTACAAGGAGCAGTAGATTCCCCAAATCGTCCATTGGCAGCAATAGTTGGAGGGTCAAAGGTTAGTAGCAAAATAGGAGTACTTGATTCTTTACTAGATAAGTGTGACAAAATCATGATTGGTGGAGGTATGATTTTCACTTTTTATAAAGCTAGAGGTTTAGATGTCGGAAAGAGCCTTGTAGAAGAAGATAAACTCGAGCTTGCTAAAGATTTAGAAGCAAAAGCAAAAGCAAAAGGAGTAGAGTTATTATTACCCACTGATGTTGTTTTGGCTGATGAATTTTCTCCTGACGCCAATAGTAAAATATCTCAAATTGATGCAATTAGTGGGAATTGGATGGGTCTAGATATTGGTCCAGATTCCATTAAAGTTTTTCAGAATGCTCTTGCAGAATGTAAGACAATTATTTGGAATGGTCCAATGGGAGTTTTTGAATTTGATAAATTTGCAGATGGTACAAATGCAATAGCTACGACTCTTGCGGACTTAAGTGCTTTTTCTGAAGTTTGTACAATAATTGGTGGTGGAGATTCAGTTGCAGCAGTTGAAAAAGCAGGATTAGCTGAGAAAATGTCTCATATATCTACCGGAGGTGGGGCTAGTTTGGAACTTTTAGAAGGTAAAACTTTACCAGGTGTGGCTGCATTAAACGACGCTTAGGCTATATCTCATCAACAATATCAATGCTCTTTGTGAAAGTAATCATTCCCTCAGGATGAGCTATGATTCCTGACCAAATTTGCATCCCTGGTTTTGAAGGGGCTCTTGTAATTTTAAAAATCCCTCCAGACGCCAATGGTTCCAATAATATTTCTTGTTCAAACAATGAATTAACTTGATGAGGTTTTATAGCCCCAGCAATAATCACTTCTTCAAGAGGCTTATTTAGAATTATATCGATATCGTATTTTGAACCAGTAAGAACTCTATCAGGAATTTTAAAACTAATATCTATTTTTTTGTTATCGTTTCTTATTGTGGTGAATAAATTTTTGATAATCCCTTCACTTATTTTTCCATTTAAGATTGAAAATAAATAATCAAATTTGGATTCGAGTATATATATTTCTCCATTAACTATTTTTTCCCCAGAAACTTTTATTCGCAAAATATCTTCATCTGGAATATTAGATTTTAATCTTTTGATCTTCCATTTGCTGTTAGGGAAATCATTAATAATCTTTGAAAATTGTTTTGGAATATTTTGGTTTTCATCATTTCTAAAATTTTTTTTAATAAACTCTAAGTCTCGCTTATTTAATGAGGTTTCTAAATTTCTTATAAAATCAACTTTTAAAGTTTGCGTTATTGCTGAATAGGGGAGAATGAGATAAATAAATAAGTAGAGAGGGAATCCTATATTTCTGAATAAGTTTAAATTCAACATATTTATTATTTATTATTTTCATTCTACTAATTTAAGTTTTTATGTCTAAAAAAAATAATTTATTAGTTGCAGCTAGTGGAACAGGAGGCCATATTTTTCCAGCTTTAGCAGTTTCTAAAGAGGTGGAAGATGAGTGGAATATTCATTGGTTGGGTATTCAGCAAAGACTTGATGCGAATTTGATTCCCCAAAAATATAATTTGAAGACTTTGAATTTAAAGACACCAAGAAAAAATATTTTTTTGTTTTATCAATATATAAAAATTTTAATGTCAACTTTCCAAATAATTAGGATCTTAAAAGAAAAAAAAATTAACTTGGTTTTTACGACTGGAGGTTATATATCAGCACCTACTATTGTTGCTTCAAAACTTCTAAAGATACCTATCATTATTCATGAATCAAATGTAGTTCCAGGAATGGTCACGAAATATTTTGGTTTTTTATGTAACTATGTTCTTTTAGGATTTGAAGAAACAAATTCTTATTTAAAAAATTGTAAAACTATTTTCACTGGAACACCTTTAAGAGAGCAATTCTATAAATTTAATTTTTTGCCAGAATGGGTTCCAAAAGGAAATGGACCTCTTTTGATTGTTATGGGAGGTAGTCAAGGAGCAAAAGCTATAAATCAAATTCTTTATGAATCTCTAGAGTTTTTAATAAAAAAACAATTTCGGATAGTTCATATTGTTGGCGAATCTAATCTAAAACCTTGTCATGTAAAAAACTCCAAAAATTATATTCAAAAGAAATTTACTAATGAAATAGCAGCTTTAATTCAAAACTGTGATCTTGTAATATCGAGATCTGGTGCAGGAACAATCAATGAATTAATGGAGGCTGAAAAACCTTCAATTTTAATTCCATATCCATATTCTAAAAATAATCATCAGGAGAAAAATGCCATGATTCTTGCTGCAAGTGGAGGCTCAGTTTTAATCAATCAGAATAATATGTCTAAAGAAGTTTTTGAAGAAACTCTAGAAAGAATTTTTAAAATAAAATCAAAAAAGGGAAAAAAACATTATGAAATATTAGATCTCATGAAGAAGAATATGGAAAATAATAATAAAATTAAATCTAAAAATGAGATTAAAAAGTATATTGATTATTTTTTAAAGGAATTCTGAATTTCTTCACATAAAAGAGTGTTATTTTTTTTATTTTGTAGACTTATTCTTGCCCACCTTTCGTCAAGAAATCTAAATGAAGTGCATTCTCTAAGCAATATTCCCTTATTTTCTAAGTATTTTATATTTGGCGACAAGGATGTTTCACTTTCTATTAAAAAAAAGTTGGTTGAAGAGTTATGAATTTTAAGGTTCTCTATTTTTAATAATTTTTCAAATACTCTCTTTTTTTCAATATTTATCCAGCTGTGAATCTGTTTTGTCCACTGTTCATAGAATTTCTTATTACTTAGTAGATCAATCCCGGCTTTAATAGAAAATGAATTTAAAGGCCAAGGATCTCTATTTATTTCCCATTGTTTAAGTTTTTTCGATGAGCCAATAACGTAACCTAATCTAAGTCCAGGAATATTGAAGATTTTGGTCAAGCTTCTCAAGACTAATAAATTATCAAATCTTTTGGTTAATGGTATTAAAGATTCTTTGTCTCCATTAGGTGTGATGGATAAAAAAGCTTCATCGCAGATAACTAATTTATATTTTCTCACAACTTCCTCCAATGAATTCTTTTCCCATAATTGGCCGGTAGGGTTATGTGGATTTGTTATCCAAATAACATCACCTTTTGGATGAAGCGGAAATGATTGAGGAAAAATATCACTCCAGTTTTTTGGTAATTCGCAATGTATAAAATTGCTATTCCAACAATTTAAAGATCTTTCATAATCAACAAATGATGGAGAAGGAATACAACTTATTCCGAATTTGGATGCTTCATAACCTGCCCAGGTTATTAATTCAGAAGCTCCATTCCCAGGCAATATATTCTCTGGATTTATCCCATGAAATTTGCCGATTATTTCTTTCAGATCACTCAAGTTTCTTTCTGGGTAATATCTAAAGCCAAGATTCTTAATTTCCGCATTTATTGAATCTATTAGTATTTGAGGGGGATCAAAGGGTACTAATGATGCACTTGCATCAATGATTTCGGATGGTAATAAATTTAATTTTTTCGCAATTGCATATACATTTCCACCGTGATTCAAGTTTGATCCTTGCATGGCTAACGTTGAGTAATCATGAGGTTCATTATTCATTCTCTAATTTTATTCAACCCATTTTAAATCTGATCCAATTGCATCTTTTATACTAGATAATTGATGGTTATTGAGTTGCTTTATAATTCCCTCAAGTATATCTGGTACTAATTGTGGACCCTTATATATCCATCCTGTATAAAGTTGAATTAATGATGCTCCAGAACAAATTCTTTCCCAAGCTGACTCAGGACTATCTATTCCACCAACCCCAATTAAAATAATCTTTTTATCAATATTATGTATATGTTTTATTATTTGATTTGCTTTTTTTTGTAGAGGCCTCCCACTTAATCCTCCATTCTCTTGAGAGAGTAATAATCCAGTTTGCCTGATCTTTCTATTTTCAAGACCTAATCTATCAATGCTGGTGTTTGTAGCAATTATTCCATCGATGTTTTCCTCGATTATTAATTGGCAAATATCTTCAATATCTTTAAGGCCTAAATCTGGCGCAATTTTTACAAATAATGGTGGACAATTAGGTAAGTTTTTAATTTCTCTAAGAAGTTCTTTTAGAAGAATTGGATCTTGTAATTTTCTTAACCCTTCAGTATTTGGAGAACTAACGTTTATTGCTGCGTAATCACAATATGGAATTAATAATTTTAGAGAAGTTAAATAATCATCTTTTGCTTGAGATAAACCTGTAATTTTTGACTTCCCGAAATTTATCCCTAAACAAATATTCTCTCTGTTTTTTTTAAACTCAATACCTTGTTCGACAAAGTTTTTAACTAGATTTTCAGCACCATTATTATTGAAACCCATTCTATTTAATGCTGCTTCTTCTTCTGCCAATCTAAATAACCTTGGTTTGGGATTTCCATTCTGAGCAAATTTAGTTACTGTACCAAGCTCAGCAAATCCAAAACCAAAATCTTTCCAAATATTTGCGGCATTTCCATTTTTGTCAAAACCCGCAGCTAAACCAATTGGATTACAAAAATTTATTCCACAAATGTTCTGAGT
>CACBBI010000036.1 GCA_902537445.1 uncultured Prochlorococcus sp. | reverse complement strand
AAGACATTTTAGACGATGTAACTGATACAAGTTCTAATAAAAATAAAGAAGCAAGAGGACAGGGAATTGCGAATATTGTGGCATCCTTATTTGGTGGAATGGCAGGATGCGCCTTGGTCGGGCAATCTGTTATGAATACTGAAAATGGGGGCAAATCCAGATTGTCAACCCTCTCCTCAGGTATATCTCTACTAATTATGATCATCCTCTTGAAATCTTGGATTGGAGCAATACCAATGGCCGCTTTAGTAGCAATCATGATAACGATCGCAATAAGTACAGCAGATATAAATGGATTAAAAAATATTAGAAAGATACCTAAAAGCGACACTTCAGTAATGCTTATGACTTTTGCAGTTACAATGCTTACAAAACCTCATAATCTTGCACTTGGAGTCATTGCAGGAGTTGCATTAGCTGCAATTCTTTTTAGCAGAAAAGTCGCAAAAGTTATAACGGTCTCAAGAACGAATGAAAGTAATACGACTACTTACAAAGTAAAAGGACAATTATTTTTTGTAAGTAAAATTTATTTTTTACAAGGATTTGATATTCATGAACATCCAGAAAATATTGTAATTGATATGTCTTTAGCTCATATTTGGGATCAAAGTGGCGTTGTTGCTCTTGAGCAAATTATTAGAAAATTCCAGAATAGTGGTTCTAAAGTTGAAATTGTAGGATTAAATAAAGAAAGTCTTAACTTATTTGAGAGATTAGGTGGCATAGAAAGTGCTCATTAAAAAAAGTTAATTAAGACTAACTTGTTGATAACAAAACCAAAGCCATTGCTGAAAAAGCAAATTCCTATGAGATCTCCAAGCGGTTTTTGAACTATTTATATCAAAATTTTCAGGTGGAGGAACATCTCCCTTTTCTTTGTCTCTTTCAATTTCACTAATAATTCTATGGACCGTATATTCAGGATGACCTAAATGCATAAGTTGTTTTTGATCATTAGATTCAAATATTGTATATCCAACGTTTTCTCCATAAGCTAACAAATTCAATTTCCCTTCTTTTTGGGCCTTCTCCATCTCCATATCTGGTAATCCAGCAAATCTACTTTGAGGGCAAATAAATTCATCATCTTGTGTACCCATCAAAGGGTGTCCAGGAACAAGACTTTTTAAAGGGAATACCCCAAATAATTTCCTATCAAAAACTTGCTTATCAACCCCTGCCAAATAAGCCAGCGCAAAGCCAGCCCAACATAATCCAAGAGTACTCGCACAAGAATCTCTGGCTTCATTTACAATTTTCACAAATTCATCCCAATACTTAACCTCCTCAAAGGCTAGGTGCTCAATAGGTGCTCCAGTAATAATGATTCCATCTAAAGGTTCTGGATTATTTGCTTCTTCCCAAGTTATGTATAGATTATTTAGATGATTAAGATCCCATGTTTTATAAGAGTGAGTTTTAAGCTTTATCCAAACTGGCTCAATTTGAAGAGGAGATAAACCAAGTGGATGTAGTAAGTTAAATTCATACTGCTTGCCAAGAGGCATGATATTTAAAATACCAATCCTAAGAGGACGTATATCCTGTCTTTTTGCCAATTCTGGTTCGATCCAAGATATATGATTTTTCTCAACATCACTAATCTTGTGATAGTTACTAGGAATTATTAAAGCCAATAAATCTACTTTCCTATGTGATTTGTGAAAGTGCTTGTTCGAAATCTGCTTTTATATCATCAATATGCTCAATTCCTACAGAAACTCTTACCATCGTGGGAGTCACACCTGCAGATAATTGTTCCTCATCAGATAATTGCTGATGAGTTGTTGAAGCAGGATGAATTACTAATGTTTTTGAATCACCCACGTTAGCAAGGTGGCTCGCTAACTTTAAGGAATCAATAAATTTTACTGCATTTTCATAACCCCCATTGAGAGAGAACATAAGCATGCAACCCATTCCCCTTCCAGTAGTATATTTTTTAGCACTAGAGTGATATGGATCAGATTCTAGGCCAGGATAATTAACACTACTTACATTAGAATTAGAATCTAACCATTTTGCTAATTCAAGAGCATTAGAAGTTTGTCTTTCTATTCTTAAACTTAGAGTTTCCAAACCCTGCAATAGCAAGAAAGAATTAAAAGGACTTTGAGCTGATCCCCAGTCTCTGAGGCATTCAAGTCTTGCTCTTAACGCAAAAGCTATATTTCTGTTATCTGGCACTCCCAAAGATTTGCAGATATCACTACCGAAACCAAAAGCGTCCCAATGAACTAGCCCATGATAAGCAGCGCTTGGCTCACTCATTAATGGGAATTTACCATTTCCCCAATCAAAGGTTCCGGCATCAACAATAACCCCACCGATGCTTGTTCCGTGGCCACCGATCCATTTCGTTGCACTTTCTACAACAACATCGGCTCCAAAATCAATTGGTCTTATTAAAGCACCACCAGCACCAAGGGTATTATCCACTATTAGAGGAATTCCATTTTCCTTCGCCAAAGCAGAGAGTCCCTCAAAATCTGGAATGTTGAACCTAGGATTTCCCATTGATTCGACATATATTGCTTTTGTTTTTTCATCAATTTTATTTCTAAAACTATCGATACTATCACCATCTGCAAATTTAACTTCTATTCCTAATCTTGGAAATTGTACTTTAAATTGATTGTAGGTCCCACCATATAGAAAAGATGTAGAGACAAAATTATCACCTGCTGTCATGCAGTTCACGATTGCCAAGAATTGAGCAGCTTGACCTGAGGATGTTGCAAGTGCTGCCATTCCTCCCTCCAGAGCTGCCATTCTTTTCTCGAAGACATCTGTGGTGGGGTTCATAAGTCGAGTATAAATATTTCCAAATTCTTTTAATCCAAAAAGATTCGCGCCATGCTCGGCATTATCAAAGACATAGGAACTAGTTTGATAAATGGGTACTGCTCTAGAATTTGTGGTTGGATCAGGTACTTGACCTGCATGTAACTGAAGTGTCTCGAACTTTTGGTTGCTCAAAATCTTTAAATAATACTATTATCTATTTAACTTAAAAAAGTCCAAAAAAAAAACAAAAAAAAGATAAATATTTATAAATCCTTTTTTAATGAAGGGTAATTATCTTTCATATATAAGCTCAAATCATCTTTTATCGCAGATCTGAGTTTGTCAATATTTGCAGAATCTATTATTGGGAAAGTTTTATTAGCTTCAGGATCTTTTTCAGTAATTGATTTCCAATTCTTACCAACATTTTTTTCAGAATTGTTGAGAGCATCATCAAAATTGAAAACTTTGTCGTTGTGTTTAGCGTCAAATTCGCTAAACGCTTTATTTATTAGCTGTTTTCTATTTTCGAATAGATTCTTGGCTTTTAAAGTATCTGGCAGACCCATAACTGGTTGTAATTCCTTAAGAAGTTTCATTTCCTCTTCAATTAAGAGTGTCCAAACACCATGTTTATTTTTTGGGAGATTAGAATTACTAAAAATATTAATTTCATCTATGTAAAAATTTAACCATAAATAATATGATTTTTCTTCAATAGTTTTTTTAACGGATGTTTTTTTATTTTGAATCTTTGGGAGTAACTTTTCTGCTTTCTTTAGAAACTGTCTGTCTTCTCTTTCTAAATTTATTAATCCCCATCTTTGACTGTAGTCCCATAAATCCTCGTATCTTGTTAAATCTTCTTGATTCCAACCAAGAGCTTTTAGTTCATGAGAACGATGTGATAATTCCTTTTTCAAAAAAACCTTTTAAAACCATAATAATTCTAACCTTGCAATCAAGATTCGTAAATAAATGAAAAACTTAGTTTTTTGTAAATTCAACAAATAATCAATTATTAAAATAATTATTAATAATTTTCAATACATTAATATAACTCGGATTTTTTTTAGAAATTTGATTACTAGAATCATTATTTTTAAGATCATTTTCCTCTTTGTCAATAAAAAATTTCTTGTAAAAGATTTCAATATTATTAAAAAGATAATCTCCTTTTAATTTTTCATTTAGTTCTAAAGATAATTCAGATTTCACAGATTCTTGGCAAAAATTAGTAATTTCTTCTGAACTAATTAAAACCTTATAAATTTCTTTTTTTTCTTCTAAATTAGCATTAAAGCATAAATAAATCAGATTAATCATTGAACAATTATTATTTTTGATTTTGAATTCTTTATAAATGTCTGGCCAAAATTTTAAGGATTTTAGACCTTCTAAACCTCCTTGACTGAGAGAGTATTTATTACACCAATTTACAAATTCCGAGACATCTTTTGGACATCTGTTGAGTTGCAAAAGCATATCTGATAAAACTTGTCCTGCCTGGAAATTCCTTGTTGGTTTCCCTTCAGTTGGCAGAGTCATGCTCCCTAAGACATCAGCCTTAACAGCATTTAATTGAGAAAAAGTATAATCTCCTTTTTCGAAATACTTATCATTAATTTTTTCCTTTGCACTAATTATTTCTTCACCATAACCAAGTTCCTTTAATGAAACATATTTATTGTCTAGTTTATTTTCTTTTCTAACTTGTAATGATACTGATGCGGCCTGATCCAAACATTGTGTTAACAAAATCGTATTAATGGTAGGTAGCATTCCTGGCTTATCGGAATGAAAGTTATTTACAAAACCTGCAAATATGGATGAGATATTTTTTATTGATTTTATATATTGACATTCAATATTATGCACTCCAGGAGAAACTTGGATTTTCGGTGACAATTGATTCAAAATTCGAGCTCCTATTAAAGCAGTTAGGGCATCAGGATGGCAGAAATTTGCAGTAAAACTATCATTAGGATTTCTTAAAGCCCCGTGACGATGAAATCCTGTAAAAAAAGCTAAATTTGGATATTTATTACAGAGAATAAAGGGGGTTTTGTTTTTATTATCAATACAAAAAGAACCAACGAGACAGCCAAGAACCACATTTTCTCTTTTTAAAGTTTTTCTAAGTTTTAAAGCATATTTAACATCGTCTTGTATGTGGTTACTGTTTGAAGCAAGAATAACTATCTCACATTCCAAGAGAAGATCTTTTAGATCAAAAGACTTTCTTATTCCCTCTGAAGAATAATGTCCCATTCTCTTAATCTTCTGAATAGTCTCATTATCCATATCAGAAAGAACTTCATTTGAGAAAGCGCCTAACAAATCTCTATCTTCCCTAGGAGCTAAGAGAATATTATTTGATTTTCCATGCATAGCACAGTTATATGCTAATGATGCAGGATATAAACCAACACTATAGAATCCAACTTTGCTGTTCTCTAAATCTTCAATCAATGAATAAAAATATTTTTCATCATTTATGTTTTCTATAAAATTATTCTTCATTTTTGGAAATTCTTGATAATTTTTTTAATTTCTAACCCATACCAACATTTTTCTACATTAAAGCAATTCTTGACCATAGCAAATTATTTATTGTAAATATTGAATTTTTTAATTTATAATTTCTCAGAGATATAGAAATCAAATTAAAAGATAAATAATTATAAATATGGAATATATGGCAAGTAATTTAAAGGCACAAAGACAATTAATTTCTTCAAAAAATATTTTAATTATTCAAGACATTGACGGAGTTTGTATCCCTTTAGTTAAAGATCCAATGACTAGAGAATTAGAATCAAAATATATCTATGCAGTAAAAGAATTTGCAGAGGAATTCTTTGTATTAACTTGCGGGGAACATGAAGGTCCAAGAGGGGTTAATAGAATAATAGAACGGAGTTTAAAAAACACTACTGAGCCTAAAAACGAAGAACTATATTTAAGAGGATTAGCAGCCTGTGGAGTTGAGTATCAAGACAACAATGGTGAAATAAGTTTTGAAGGAGTCTCAGAAAAAGAACTAAATTTTTTATCTAAAGTACCTAGTCTAATAAGACCAAAGTTTAATTTTATAGTTAAGAATATTTTTCCTGAACTTAGCCAAGAAGATATCAATTTTCACGCAGTAAAATCAATATGTGAAACACGCTTCTCGCCAACAATTAATTTCAATAGTCTATTTGATTTAGTTGATAAAGATTCTGATAAAAGAAAGCTTATTCAAATAAGTTTTGAAAAAATGATGAATGAAATCATTTTGAAAGCTGAATCCGAAGGCCTCAAAAACTCATTTTTCCTTCATATTTCACCAAATTTAGGAAATAAAAATGGTAGAGAAACAATTAAACTTTCTTCTCAAGATGATATCGGATCAACAGACATACAATTACTTATTAAAGGAGCAGTTAAAGATTCTGGAGTTTTATTTCTTTTAAATAAATTTATTGCGGATAAAACTGGTAAAGCTCCTTTTGGAAGAAATTTTAATTTTAGAAACTCTCCAAATTCTCTTAAGGAAAAAATTGATTTATGTAAAAGAACTATTCAAAAAGAAGATATGCCTTTGATTGTAGGAGTTGGTGACACAGTCACATCAAAAAAAAATAATGATGAAAAAAGTTATTCAAGAGGAGGAAGTGACAGGTCTTTTCTAGAATTAATACAAATATTAGGTAATGAATTTGGGATTAAGAATAAAATAATTTTTGTAGATAGTAGTTCTGGTGAAGTTGAAAGACCCTCTACAAAAAAAACTGGTTTATTAGGGATCAGTGATGTTCATGACAAATTAAAATTTGACATTGTTTTTAAAAATGGTCCCAAAGAATACATAAGTTGGTTTATTGCACTTGCTAATGAGAGATCAAACTTTAAAAAAAGTAGTTGACTTTTTTATTTTCGAATGACAATTTATAAATAATAGATTCATGCAAGAAAAATTCCCCTCAATATATAAAGAACCTATAGAAACATTGCAAATCAACATAGGTTATAAATGCAATCAGGCTTGTAAGCATTGTCATGTCAATTCGAGTCCCCTAAGGACTGAAAAGATGTCCAATCAAATGATATCTCTTATTCCAAAGATAATTGAAA
>CACBBI010000035.1 GCA_902537445.1 uncultured Prochlorococcus sp. | reverse complement strand
GATATTTCTTTGGATAGTGCCTGTAGTTAACGGTGCTTTTGGAAATTATTTAATTCCATTCTATGTTGGGGCAAGAGACATGGCATTCCCACGCTTAAATGCCGTAGCTTTTTGGCTAATTCCTCCTTCTGGTTTGATGCTTGTAGCAAGCTATTTTGTTGAGGGTGCTGCTCAGGCCGGATGGACGGCTTATCCTCCCTTAAGCATAACTACTCCTCAATCAGGACAAATAATTTGGATTCTTAGCGTTCTATTACTTGGAGGCAGTTCTATCTTTGGTGGAATAAACTTTATAGCCACCATTATCAAATTAAGAAGGCCAGGATTAAAACTCATGCAATTGCCAATGTATTGTTGGGCAATGCTTGGCACAAGTATATTAGTTGTTTTATCAACTCCCGTTTTGGCAGGGACCTTAATTCTACTTAGTTTTGATATCATCGCTAAAACAGGATTCTTCAATCCTGTTTTAGGTGGTAATGTCGTGGTTTATCAGCATTTATTTTGGTTTTATTCTCATCCAGCTGTTTATATTATGGTCCTTCCTGCATTTGGTTTAGTAAGTGAAATTCTTCCTGTCCATGCTAGAAAACCACTTTTTGGATATACAACAATGGTTTTTTCAATAATGGGGATAGTTGTTTTAGGTTTAGTTGTTTGGGCGCATCACATGTTTACAAGTGGCACGCCCCCTTGGATGAGATTGTTCTTTACTATAGCGACAGCTTTTATTGCTGTTCCAACAGGGATAAAATTTTTCAATTGGGTTGCAACATTGTGGGGAGGTAAAATTTCCATCAATAGTGCAATGTTATTCTCTTGCGGATTTATTATAAATTTTGTTTTTGGAGGTATTACAGGAGTTGCTTTAGCACAGGTACCTTTTGATATTCACGTACACGATACCTATTTCGTTGTAGCTCATTTTCATTATATAGTTTATGGCGGAACTGTTTTTATTATTTTCTCATCAATATATCATTGGTTCCCTAAAGTAACTGGGAAAATGCTAAGTGAAAAATTGGGTATTTTACATTTTATCATTACCTTTATTGGATTTAACTTATGCTTTGCTCCTCAACATTGGCTCGGTTTAAATGGAATGCCGAGAAGAGTTGCAGAATATGATCCTCAATTTCAGTTCGTAAATCAAATTAGTAGTCTTGGGGCTCTCTTGATGGCTATAAGTACAATTCCTTTTTTAATTAATGTTTTCCTTAGTGTAAGAAATGGAAAAGATGCTGGAGATAACCCTTGGAATGCTCTTACACCTGAATGGTTAACATCATCTCCGCCTCCAGTTGAAAATTGGGAAGGAGAAGCTCCATTAGTTGAAGAACCTTATGGTTACGGTAAACAATTTTCTGAACAAAAATAAAAAAATATGACAACTCTAGATAGCTCAAAAGAAATTCAAAAAAATAATTCTGAAGTTAATGAAACTCATGAAGACTTCAGAATGTTTGGCCTTGTAACTTTCCTAATTGCGGATGGAATGACTTTTGCTGGATTCTTTGCTGCTTATTTAACTTATAAAGCAGTAAATCCATTACCTGATGGTGCTATTTATGAATTAGAACTTCCAATACCTACACTCAATACAATTTTATTACTTGTTAGTAGTGCGACATTCCATAAAGCAGGTAAAGCACTTTTAAAAGGCAAAAACTCTGATTCCCAAAAATGGTTGTTTTGTACTGCTTTCCTTGGAATTATATTTTTAATATGTCAATTATTTGAATATTTTCATTTACCTTTTGGATTAACCGATAATTTATTTGCAAGTACTTTTTACGCTCTCACTGGTTTTCATGGATTACATGTCACTTTAGGCACTTTAATGATTTTAATTATTGCTTGGCAAACGAGAATCAATGGCGGAAGATTAACTAGTCAAAATATGTTCCCATTAGAAGCTGTTGAATTGTACTGGCATTTTGTAGATGGAATATGGGTTATTTTGTTTATTATTTTATATCTTTTATAAAAAACTAAATTTAAAAATTTAAATATATTTTTTATTAATTTATATTGCCACACTTCTCTTTTTTAGTAAGAATATATAGTTAGAAATTTGTCAGATAATGCTAGAAGGAAAAGAACTTCTTGAAAAAGCAAAATTATTAAGTAAAAAATCTGAAGATGAGATAGCAAAAGGTTGTGGGTACATTGGTCCTAGCGGAAGAATATTAAGAAAAAGTTTTTATAGGGCGCTTATCGAAGCTAAGGGTTACAAAATAGGAAATGGTCGTCAAGGGAAAAATGGTAGTAGAGCTTCAAGAGGAAGGCAGACAGAATTCAAAACTAAAGTTCATGGCAATGGGAACCTATTAATTGGTCATGCCTACACCAAAAAATTAGGTCTAGAACCTGGTCAGGAATTTAAAATCGATCTTAAAAAAGAATCAAAAACAATTTATTTGATTCCATTAAATTAAAAAATATATTTTACCAACCGTTTTCTTTAAGCCACTCGGAAGAAATATCATTTGAAGATAAATCTTGATTACTATTTTTATTAAATAAAAGTAATTTCTCTACATATTTAATTAGTGCATCTGCTTCAAGGTTTACGCTGTCACCGATATTTAATTTATTCAGATTTGTGTTATGCCAAGTATGAGGAATTATCGCAATAGTAAATATTTCTCCTTCCTGCTCATATTTTGCAATCGTAAGACTTATACCATTTACACAAATACTCCCTTTATTAACTACATATTTTGAAAAATTATTATTTTTCCATTTTATTGATAAGAGCCAAGACTTCCTTAATTTTTCTATATTCTCAACTGTTCCAAGGCCATCAACATGTCCGCTGACTATATGCCCTCCTAGACGGTCAGACACCCTAAGAGCGGGCTCCAAATTAACAATCTGATTAAGGTTCGACTTTACTCCTAAAGTTGTTTTTTTTAATGTCTCCTCACTAACATCAACAGTAAATTTATTTTGAAAAATCTTTTTAACTGTCAAACAAATTCCATCAACAGCAATGCTGTCACCGATTGCCATATCAAATAAATTATCTAGAATTTCAATTTCTAAAATATTTTTTTCTTGTCTTAGTTTTCCAACTGATTGAATTATTCCTGTAAACATAGATTTAAGAAAAATATTTTTGCAAAATTTTGTATTTACTTTAATTTACTTTAAATGATTTTCAACTATAAATAAATTAAAGAGTAAATAAAAAGAAATTAATCATATTTAGATGATTATTAATTCACAAAAAAGATCATTTGGAAGAGGGGCGAAAGTGAGCTTATTCACTTTAGGGACAATGCGAGGAACTGAAAGTCTCGAAAAAATGTATAGCATAATAAAAAATGCTTATTATGTAGGAATTAACCACATAGAAACAGCACCCTCTTATGGTAATGCTGAATCACTTATTGGAAATTCAATAAAAAAATTAGCAATTGAAGAGAAAATAAAAGAAAAAAATTGGGTAATTACTTCCAAAGTTTTACCAAAGGGTGATTTTGACTTTTTAAAAAATAATTTTAAAAAGTCTCTTAAAAATTTAAATCGCGAGAAAATTAATAATCTTGCAATTCACGGACTCAACTTAAAACAACATCTAGATTGGGTTCTTGTTGGAGAGGGTAAGAAATTCATATCTTGGATACTTGAGAAGGAACTAGTTGATCAAGTTGGTTTTAGTTCTCACGGAAGTTATTCACTAATTAAAGATGCAATTAACTGTGAAGTTTTTACTTTTTGTAGTCTTCACTTACATTATTTAGATCAATCTAAGATTGCTTTAGCAGAGGAAGCCATAAAAAAAGGTATGGGAGTTTTAGCAATATCACCTGCCGATAAAGGCGGTAGGTTGTATTCTCCAAGTGATATTTTAATAGAGGCCTCTAAGCCTTTTCATCCATTAGAATTAGCGTATCGATTTCTTCTTGCAAAAGGCATTACAACTTTGTCCTTGGGGGCGACAAACAAAAAAGATTTTGAATTTGCGCATAAACTTAAAAACTCATTCGAGAAGCTTACAAAACTTGAAAAAAGCGCCCTGAATAAAATTGAGGAAGTTTCTAATGAAAGATTAAAATCAACCAAATGTGAACAATGTAGATCTTGTCTTCCATGTCCAAATGAAGTGCCTATTCCAGAAATACTTCGTTTAAGAAATATATCTATTGGTTATGGCCAATTAGAATTTTCAAAAGAAAGATATAATTTAATAGGAAAAGCTGGCCACTGGTGGGAAGAAAAAAATTCTTCATTTTGTCAAGAATGTAATGAATGTGTTCCTAAATGTCCTAGTGAATTAGATATACCAAATTTATTAAAGGAAACTCATAACTTATTAATTGAAAATCCTACAAAAAGATTATGGGGATAAGGACTCATTCCAGATATTTTTAAGATTAATTTTTTGTTCATTTGTTAAAACCGGGAAAGACCAACTATTGTCCCAACATTTCTCAGAAGGTCCTGAGATGGGAAACATTACAGATTTATATTTACTTTGCAAATAATCGCTATTAAATGGAAGATACCAACCCTGGCTTACTAATTTATCTACTGTTGATTTATTTTCTAAAGATTTAATCCATTTAATTAATATTGCATTATTTAGATTTGATCGACTAAGTAGAAAATGCCACATCAAAGGTACGCCTTGACTTGGGAAAACTAAAGAAAGCCTTTGATCTATTTTTAAATATCTTGAACAAAGACTATAAGGAACTATTGCGACAATAGCGTCAGAATTAATCAACCAATTGAGCATATTTTTATCATCAAAAAACATTGCTTGGCTTTTGAGTTTTTTTAAAGAATTAGATGAATTAATTTTTTGAGCAATTGACAATATTATTCTAGGACTTTGTGGAAAAATAATTTTCCCAGTTAATTTTTTAGAAAGAAGAAAATCCCAAGATGTTCTGGCTGAATTTATTAATTCTTTATTATTTTTAATGATAATTGTATAGGGAACTACGCCAATAGGAAATAATTTACTCTTCTGATTTTGATTAAAACTTCCCAAAAAATCTATAGATCTCTTATCCAAATTTTCGAACAGTGCAAATTCATTTATTTTTTCAAATTCTGAAAAATCTATACTAGAAATCCATCCATCATTTATTAAAGTAAAGTCAGAATTGAAAATTGTGTTTCTATTTTTTTGTAGCCGAATATTTTCAAAATTAATTTTTTCCTGCTTCCAATCTTTTGGAATCGTATCTTTAAAAGATTCTGGATAAAAAGAATTTTGTAATGCAATTTTTACTTTATTAGGTAGATTACTGCATGAGTTTAAGAAAAATAAAAGCGAAAGCTTGCCAAAATTTAAAAATTCTCTTCTGGTTGCAAATTTTGAAAACATTCAGCGATCCTTCTCTAAAGAAATTTGACCTAGGCCCTTCATCATTTCCAGATTTAGTTGGCACAATGAAACTATTTCTTCATTTTTAAATCCATTTAAGAAAGCAAGCAATGATATTCCACCTGCACCTACACCTTCTTTTACATGACCTAATTCATAATCCCTCAATTCTTTGTATTTTGAAGATTTGAAATTTAAAGGACTGGCTAAACCTAATAATTTGACATCATATTTTTTATTAATTAGATTTACTAAATCATTTAGAGAATTATCTTTCACAAGCCACCCAGTAGTCGCAATAAAAACATCTTCAATAAATTCATCTTTATTTTTTTCATCTAAAAATTCTAATACAAGTAAAATGACCGCTAACATCTGACTTCCTCCAGACAATATTACAGGTTGTTTTGCTAACCTGGCACCAATTAATAGACCCATTGAGAAAGCTTGGAAAGGATCACCTACCGCCGCGACAACATCAAAAGAGTCGAAATCAGCCTTGAAATTTGCATTGAAAAGTCCTCTTTTAACTACTTGTCTTCTTAGTTCTCTTGGAGCTTTAAATAAACTACTCCCTACTAAATTAGATACCTGCAAACCAAAAGCTTCCATTACTGCCTGAGCAGTTGTGGTGCCTCCCGGTACAGATTCAGAAATTAAAACTGGTTGTTTCAAGGATTTTCCTATCGCAAGACCTTTTTCATAGAGATTTAAAACTCTCTCTTTAGTCATCGATCTACCAGTAGTAAGACAATTTGATGGGCCCAAATTTCTATCTTCTACAACCAAATGATTAAAATAAGGCTTTGCTCCTATTCCCAGAGGAACAATAACTGGATAAATATTTATAAGCTTTGAACAAACATGACTGATTAGGGCCGGAGTTACTCCTGCATTGAGAAGAGGCAATTTATATTTATGATCTTTTGAAGCACCCTCAAGCAAAAATTCGGCATCTGCGAGCGCAGTTCTTCTCCTTGATTTTGCATTAATACCTGCTGCGGAAATTCCTGGAATTTGAGATGTATTAGTGCCAGCAATTATAAGAAATATTTTTAAATTTTTAATATTCTTTTTCAGTATTTCTATCTTATTAAGTTGTCTTTTTTTATTGGATTCATTACCAAAAAAATTTATCCCTAATTCTGTACTGTACATTCTTACTTTTTTTAATTTTTAAAATCAACTAAGCTATTTAATAATCTTGGAGGATCTGGGATAGTTAATTTAAATCTAGGGAAAAGAGAATAGGCAACTACATGTACAGTTAAAACATAAACTATTTCTTGAAAAATTATTAATAGAATTGCACCTAATTGTATAGTCAAAATTGAGGGAAATAAATGTAAATTAAATAATCCAATGAACTTTTCTATTAGACCATAACTCGCTCTTGTAATTAACACCCAAAGATTATCTCCAACCAACGTAGATAATGCTATTACTCTTAGTAAGAAGCCAAGGGTTCCAATAACAACTCCCCCAGTTAAACTAAGTTTCCAACTCTTTTCTTTAAACCAACACCAACCTAACCAAAAAGCCAAGATCCCATAAGGAAATAAAAATAAAGTTCCTCTAACAGGACCCATAATTACGAATAATAGTAGAAATTGTATTAAAAGTCCTTCCAATGCAATTTTAGTTCCTCTTCTCAAGTGCAACAAGATTATTGGGAGGGGTAAAATCAACCTTAATAAAGCTCCCCCAATTGGCAGATAATATAATGCAACCCATAATAAAGACGAAAGAGATGCCAAATAAGAGGTCTCGACAATATTTAATGCTTCAGTTTTTGTTGTTATTTTCATTTTTTGTTGAATATTTTTAATTAATTTTTATTCATACTTTTATTTTTTGAATCTAAGATACGTTCAATCCTTTCTATTTCAAAATTTACCTCAGAATTACTCAATATGGAACTTAACTCTTCCGTGGGATCTTTTGGATCTACATCTTTTAAAATGAATATT
>CACBBI010000034.1 GCA_902537445.1 uncultured Prochlorococcus sp. | reverse complement strand
CCAAAACTATCCCCTACTTCTCCTTTCGCCATGAATAAAAAAGAAAGAAAAAATTTATGGGAAAAAAGCCTCGAAATACTTAATAACTTCTTATAAATTTTTCATTTTTACTAACTTTAAAAAATACTTCAGAATATGTAATTCACTCTCTGAGAGTTTCATAAATTCTGTTAAGGCATCATAATTTTTTTCATCAATTTTTTTTGACAATTGAATAAAACTATCATGGTTTTCATTAACAAAGCGCTCAGCAAAGATACTGCTTTATTAATTCTTAGAGTTATAACTGGAACTGTTCTTATACATCACGGTTATGAGAAATTAGCAAATATAGAAAATTTCGCTGATGCTTTTGTAAGACCATTACATCTCCCATTCCCAATATTTTTATCATACATAGCGGCATTCTCTGAAATTGGTGGTAGTTGGCTACTAATTATCGGCTTAGCCACAAGATTTGGAGCTTTGGCAATTGTTGGAACAATTTCTGTTGCTATATATCATGCACTTGTTACTTCAGGTTTTAATATTTTCTTACTAGAGCTTTTACTTTTATATTTCGCTTCAGCGACTTCAATTGCATTAACCGGTCCTGGTAACTTCTCCTTAGATGAAGTCATTATCAGAATTTTGAAATCAGAAGATGAAGAGGAAATTATACCTTCAACAAAATCAAAATCTTCCAAGCAAGTTGAAGTTAAAGAAGAAACAAGCAAAGGTGGTTTATTTCAATTTCTACAAGCGAATATACTTTCAGATACTTCAAGCTAACTTTTTAGGATAGAGGCTATTTATTAGTTCTAACCTTTTTCGATAACTGTTTCTCTTCTCAAGTTTTATCTTAATGGTTGCTTCAGAAAGACTTATGAACAGCCCTATAGCAGTCACCCAAGATAAAAAAATAAAAGGGTTATCTGGAATTTCTGAGAAATTCATATAAATAATACTTCTTTTTTAAAACTGACTGATCACTATATGTTTTTCAACCTAAATATACAATTTAGAAATATTTAGGGATTAATTTCAACTTTTTCCCATTTCTTAATCTTCTCCCATAGATACCTTCTATGAATAGGCTGTTCTAATTTAAGAAGATCTACTGAATCGATTTCAAAATTTAGAACTACAAAATTTTCTGACTTGGATAGATTGGATAATATATCATGACTAGATTGGACTTTTGGGTTTATTTTCTCTCCAGGAGATCCCCAAAACCAAGAAGATTTTGATTTTTCTGATAATGAATCCCAATAATTTTTGTTATCAATTAATTCACGTATTTTTCCTTTGAATCTATATTGTGATTTGGTTTTTAAAAAGAACCATAATATTTCTGCATTAGGGTTGTGTTTTAAATGCCCAATTTTTTCACTTCTTCTATCTGTAAAAATTATCATTGAACTATCTTTATGCCATCCTCTGAAAACAACTGTTCTTAATCTTGGCTCATTTTCTTCGCTAACTGTTGCAAGCTGTATCCATCTATTAGAGGGTGATTTCCCCTCTTTTTTTCTAGAAGATTTTAAATCTTGTCTCCAACTTGGTAAGTTGTTATCAAGCATTTAATTTAGGCAAAATAAGACCACTTTTCTTTTTGTATTCTTCGAATGAATCATATTTTGAGAGTGATTTATCTTTTTTTATCATTCTTGGGAGAAAAACTACAGAGAAAAATATTGCAAGAATTGCTAATGGAACGAAACTCATTGAGAGGATGGCGAATGATAGATAAATTAGTATTTCTCCTAAATAATTTGTATTCCTTATATTTTCGAAAAATCCTTCTTTAATTAGATCTTTTTTTAATTTAAGAGAAAAATATTTTTGGGCATCACTAGCAAAGTGTAGAAACACACCAATTATATTTATAGATACAGATGTAGCTATTACGAAATTTGGAACAGATTTCTGAGATGAGATAAGAATGTAGGGAGCTACCCAGTAACTTCCAAGGAAAATAAAACCAGTAACTGAAGTTAAAAAATTGATTTTTTCTTTAAAATAAGGATCTGGGAATATCTTTTCTTTTAGAAGCCAAAGTAATCCATAAGTGCCATGCAGAGCTAAATAAACGTAAGGAGCGATCGTAAAATTATCAAAAAAAATCATAAGACCTATTACTACAAATGCAGTGAGCCCCTTATGTAGATTAATTATTTGATTAAGTTTCATCTTTTTTAATAATCTAAAAAATGAAATTATTTTCTGTGGATATAACCTAAGTTGTCAATAGTTTTAATGGGCGATACTGGATTCGAACCAGTGGCCACTACCGTGTCGAGGTAGTGCTCTACCACTGAGCTAATCGCCCCAATTGAGGAATTTTTAACCCCCTTATAAGAAAATAGCAGGTTGCGTTTCATTTTCTAAGTAATTTAACTTTCCAACGTTCTCTTTTGGTTATTTCTAAATTTAGAATTTCGATAAATCCTTTATTTTCAAGTTCTAGTTTGTCGCCAATTTTTAGATTAATTGTTGGCTTATTAACTTTGCTTCCATTTAATCTGAGCATTCCATTTTCTATCCTTTCAATGATTTTGGTTCGTGATATCCTAAAGCCAGCTGAAGCTATAGCATCTAATCTTGTTGAAGCTTCTACTGTATTGACAAGTTTTTTTGATCTCCCAGAAGGTATTTGTAATTCATCTATACCTACTACATGAACATTTACTTTTACGTCTCTTAAATAAAAAATCTTTTCATCTAGATGCTTAATATTTGAATTATCAATTATCCCTTGTGCTCCCCTATCGCCAATAGTCCATATATCTCCAACTTTTATTTGATTAACCCCATTTTCAATTAAGAGGGATCTAAAGTCGTCTTGTGTAGCATTATCAAACAAAAAATTTCCATTAATTTTTATTCCTTGAGCCGGAAAATTACTTTTTAGCGCATCCTCTTCAGGAATATTATCTCCTCTAAAGCAAGCTATCCTAGATCTTTGAGAAGAGGAGAATCCTCCATAAATAAAAAATTTGAAATCATTTAAATTTTCAAAATCTTTTAAAATTTCTTCACAAACATAAGTTGAATTAAACCCAGTCCAATAAGTTTCCCAGTGTTTGTAAGCTAAGTTAGCAATATTTATTAATTCCTCAGTTTCTTTTTTGTAGTTTGAATTTATTAAGATCTCTTTTAAGTCAATCATTTAGCCTTCTAAAAAAATTATATCTTTTGCTTCTGATTGTTTTATCAAAGCCCATGGTAATTCAGCTCCAATTTGATTTTCAAGTAGAACAAGCCATTTACCCTCTTTATTAAAATTAATGATCGATCTTAACTCTTTATTTCTATTAATGTTGATACTTGCAGAAGAAACAATGCTTCCTAAATATCCTGAACCCATTCCTAAAAGACCTCCAATTAATGATTCCCCGATGTTATTTAAACCAAGAAAGCTGAAGGTAGATAAATTTGTCATATTAGAAAAAGCTATTCCAGCTATAAACCCAAATGGCATTAGCCATCTACTCATATCTTGTTGTCTGATCTTTCTATCAAGTTTAGGATTTAAGATTCTTATATCTTCAAAATTTTGAGATTTGAATAAGATATTTGCTTTCGCATTTAGCAATTCTTTTTCGTCTGATGATATTTTCTCACTTATTGGTGGGATCAAAATAGCTTCAGATAGCATTACTGATTTTTCTTTAAAAACATCAAATAGCTGGACACATTTATCGATGTCTTCAAATATCACAATACTTTTTGTCAAATTTCAATCCTCAAATGTTTGTGTTTTATTCAAATTAATAAAATAAGATACATACACTATAGATTAAGTTAAAGTAAAAGATTAAAGAACCAATCTTAAATGACAAAAGTTCTCATTACAGATCCAATTGATCAAACAGGAATCGATATTCTTTCACAAGTTGCTCAGGTTGACCAGAAGATAGGAATCTCAGACTCTGAGTTAGCTTCCATTATTAAAGATTATGATGCTTTAATGATTCGCTCTGGTACCCAAGTGACTGAGGAAATTATTAACTCTTCAATTAAACTGAGAATTATTGGAAGAGCAGGAGTTGGAGTCGATAATGTAGATGTTAAGGCTGCTACGCAAAAAGGAGTTCTTGTTGTTAACTCTCCTGGGGGTAACACGATAGCTGCTGCTGAACATACCATAGCTATGATGTTGGCCTTATCTAGGCATATTCCAATTGCTAATAATAGTACTTTATTAGGTAAATGGGAGAGAAAGAAATTTGTTGGCAATGAGCTTTATAAAAAAAAATTAGGTGTATTAGGTTTAGGCAGAATTGGGGCTCATGTAGCGAAAGTGGCTAATGCATTAGGAATGGAAGTTTATGGATATGATCCCTTTGTTTCAACTGAAAGAGCTCAACAAATACAAGTTAAACTCTCTGAACTAGAGGATTTATTCCAACAATCCGATTATGTAACTTTGCATTTGCCGCGCACACCGGAGACAGAGAATTTAGTAAATATGGATGTGCTTAAAAGTATGAAAAGTAGCGCAAAATTAATTAATTGTGCTCGAGGAGGCTTAATTGACGAAGAAGCATTGGCAGAAGCTTTAAATAAATCATTGATTGGAGGAGCTGCAATAGATGTCTTTTCTAAAGAGCCTTTGGAATCTAATTCACCACTTTTGAAAGTTGAAAATAATCTTATTCTTACCCCTCACTTAGGAGCATCTACTCAGGAAGCACAAGAAAATGTAGCTGTTGATGTTGCAGAACAAATCAGAGATGTCTTGCTTGGTTTATCTGCTAGAACTGCTGTAAATATTCCAGGTTTGAGCCCTGATATTATGGATAGTCTAAAACCTCATTTGCAGTTGGCTGAAACAATGGGTCTGCTTATAAGCCAGCTTTCAGGTGGACAGATACAGAAGCTAGAAGTAAAGCTTCAGGGTGAATTTGTTCAGCATCCTTCCCAACCATTAATAATAGCTAGTCTTAAAGGCCTTCTAAGTAAAGCTTTGGGAGATAGGATTAATTATGTGAATGCTTCTCTAGAAGCAGATTCAAGAGGTATTTCAGTAGTCGAGAGTAAAGATGAGGCAAGACCTGAATTTGCTAGTGGATCGCTTCAATTAACCACTTATGGAGATAATGGCGACCATAGCGTAGCAGGAAGCATTTTTGCTGATGGGGAATTAAGAATTATTAGTATTGATCAATATCCTGTTAATGTGTCGCCAAGTAGATATATGTTGGTTACTAGGCACAGAGATATGCCTGGTATTATTGGCAAGCTTGGTTCTTTACTGGGAAGCAACAATGTAAATATTGCCTCAATGCAAGTTGGGCGCAAAATTGTTAGAGGCGAAGCTGTTATGGTTCTAAGTATTGATGATCCAATTCCTAATAAGTTGCTTGACACCATTATTGAAGTTGAGGGAATTACTAACGCTAATCCAGTTACTTTATAAAAAGTCTGAATCTAGATAATGGCAATTAAAGATTGGTATAAAGTAACTTTTCTGATAGAAAGTGATTCAGAAGAAATTATTATTTGGAAATTAAATGAGCTGGGAATATTTAGTTTTTCATTTGAATATTTAATTAAAAATGAAAATAAAAAAGAGGTGAATATATGGCTTCCAATTGATGATTGGGCCGAGAGTTCTAGAAGTGGTTTTGAAAAAATAATTAGCAAACTTCTAAACATTAATGACCCGCAGAATCAATTTTTTGACTGGAGTATTATTAAAGAGGAAGATTGGTTGACAAGCTGGAAGAAATATTGGGCGCCTGAATTAGTAGGAGATCATTTTTTAATATTGCCTTGTTGGATAAATTTAGATGAAAAATTTAAAGATAAACAAATCATAAAAATTGATCCTGGAGCAGCCTTTGGTACAGGAAGTCACCCTTCGACTTATCTTTGCTTGGAAAAAATGGAGAATATTTTATTTTCAGATAAAAAGGTATTAGATATTGGGAGTGGTAGCGGGATTTTGAGTGTTGCCGCAAGATTGCTTGGAGCTAAAGAGGTTTGTGCAGTGGATAATGATTATTTAGCTATAAATTCAACTAACTCTAATTTCCAACTAAATTTCGGCAATTTGAAAAACTTAAATACATATTTGGGATCTTTTAATGAGGTAATTTTAAAAAATCAACTCAAACAATTTGATTTTGTTTTATGCAATATTCTTGCTGAAGTAATAAAAGAAATGATTCCAAATATTAATAATTGCTTGAGAAACAATGGGGAAGTCATTTTTAGTGGAATTCTTAATTCCCAAAAAGATGAAATTATAAAAATATTAAATCAGAATAACTTGAAATTATTGGAAGTATCAATTAGAAAAGATTGGGCATGTATTTCGGCACAAAAAGTTGCCAATTTTACCAATGCATAAGTTTTCCTTATTAATCCTCATTAATACATTTTATTGTGTCATTTTTTACTTCAAAATCTCCCATATCGACCCAATCAGTGTTAAAAATGTATTTGATAGGTATTAACTACCAACAATTTTTTATTTAAATGGCTTCTTACAAAGTTACACTCATCAACGAAGGTGAAGGTCTCAATTCAACTATTGAAGTACCAGATGATCAATACATCCTCGATGCTGCTGAGGAGCAAGGTATAGATCTCCCTTATTCATGCAGAGCTGGAGCTTGCTCAACATGCGCAGGCAAGGTTGCTTCAGGTAGTGTTGATCAATCAGATCAGAGTTTCTTGGATGATGATCAACTAGAAGCTGGTTTCGTGCTCACTTGTGTAGCTTATCCAACATCTGACGTAACAATTACAACTCACGCTGAGGAAGAATTGTATTAATTATAAAATAATTAAATATTTAAGTTGATAATTTATTCTTTCTCTGCCACCCTCTAAAAAGGTGGCTTTTTTTTGCGAAAATGAATAACTTTGAATTTTTTAAAACTGGAAGTGTTCAATCAAGTTATGGAGGACAGTACAGTTATAGGGTGATTGGACCGTGTTGCAGACTTTATGATAGGGAAGAGTTACCTTGGCCCTGTTCAAGACTTGCTTGGAGAAGCAAAGAACCTAGTTGGAGAAGAATAGGTTCTAGATTCGTAGCAGATATGGCTTCAAGAAAATGTCCTTCTTACTCAGTTCAGATTTTAGAGCCTGGATCAAAACCTGTTGAAACAGTAATTACTCTTTTTTCAAAGAAATTTTCTTCTGATATACAAGAATGGTGGTATAGCAAAAAACCAGGTTCAAAAGAGCCTGGTAATGTGTTGCCAGAAATTACTTAATTATTTATATTTTAGCCTTTAGGAGTTGGAGGCATATAGCCCTTTAAACCAGTACATTCGAGACTTTCAAAAGTATCTACACCAGTTTTGGAGTTAGTACCAGTTGCTCTTGAACATAATGATTTTCTCTCAGAAAGATCAAGATTTGCATCAGTAAAGTCTGTTCCATCAATTATTGCCCCATCAAAAACACTTTTTAGTAGTTCTCCATTAGAGAAATTGCTATCTGATAGATCAGCATTATCAAATCGAACTGCGTATGCTATTACGTTGCTCATATTGGCTCCTTTGAAATTTGCATTTTTAGCAGTTGTAACACTGAAATAAGCTCCTTCAAGGTTAGCTTCTCCT
>CACBBI010000033.1 GCA_902537445.1 uncultured Prochlorococcus sp. | reverse complement strand
AATCTAATACACCTAATACATCATCTAAAGACTCACCAATCACAAAGAAGCGAGCATGTCGAGTTTTATCTACTTGTTTCATAAGTTCTGAAAAGGTTATATTTTTTGGCAAAGTTACCATCTCAGATCTTGGAATCATTACTTCTTTAACCTGTGTATCTTTTAGAGCAAAAACTCCTTCAAGAATATTCTTCTCATCTGGTTTTAAACCTGTTACATTATCTGTCTCTATAAGAGTTTCTAATTCTCCTGCGGATAAACCCGAGTTTAAAGAATCCCATTTGTTATTTAAATTGAACAAGCCTAAACAGGCGCTAGCAAAGAATTCTATTGTTTTCACTATAGGATTCATAGCTTTTCTTACGGCATCGAATATTGTGGTTAATCTTAATGCAGCAGATTCTGGATTATTAATGACTAAAGCTTTTGGAATTAGTCCAGAAACAAGAGTAACAACTAAAACAACAAATAAAAATAATAGAAGATCATAAAATCTATTTGATAAAACATTGTTTTTCCAATAATCATTAGCCAGGTTATTGCTGAGCCATCCAATTGCAATTAATGAAATTGTTACTCCAAATTGAGAAGCAATTAATGAAGATCTAAAGCGTTTTTGGATTTTTAAAATTGAAAATGCCCCTTTCTTTTTTTCTTCTATTAACCTTAAAACTTTACTTGGCCTTATTAATAAAAAAGATAGTTCACTCGCTGCGAAAAAAGCTGGTAAAAATAAAAGAAATAAAAGTAGAGTTATTTTCATTTAATGACAAATGAATAATGGGGGTGGCGAGGATCGAACTCGCCTTAGCCAAATTATGAGTTTGGTGCATTCACCAGATTGCTACACCCCCAAGGGAATTTATGTAATTTTAGTTACATTGAATTTCAATATACAATATAAAAATAATATTTCAAAAAACACCTCATTAGGAAGTTTTTGTGAGATTTCTTTTTTTTCTTCTAATCTTTAAATATAAATTTAACTTTTACTAATGGGCAAATTTTCGGATAAGTACGATTTAAATAAAGCAAAATTGTTAAAACAGTTAATTGAAAAATCTTACAAGAAAGGAAACTTCACTTTATCTTCAGGGAAAAAAAGCAGTCATTACTTGAACTGTAAACCAGTATCATTAAATGGCGAAGGCTTAAACTTAATAAGTGATTTACTTTTAGAGTTAAAGGACTCAAGGTCAAAAGCTGTAGCAGGATTGACATTAGGTGCAGACCCTATAGTAAGTGGATTAATTGTCAAAGCGGCTTTGCATGGCCTAGACCTTGATGGTTTAATAATTCGGAAAGAAATCAAAAAATACGGAACCAAAGCTGGAATAGAGGGCCCTACATTAGGAGAAGGAACTTTGGTAACTGTTCTAGAGGATGTTGTTACAACTGCTGGTTCAGTAATAAAAGCTATAAAAAAGTTACGCGAAAATAATTATGTTGTTGAGGAAGTTTTGTCTATAGTTGATAGGCAAGAAGGGGGATTAGAAGCCCTTGAAGATGAAAAAGTTAAATTAAAGAGTCTTTTTACAATAAAAGACTTTTTATAATTATTTCAAGATGCAAGATATAAAAAAAAAGTTTTGGCTTGAAAAATTTGATTGTTTTTCTATTACTGGGAAAGATGCCAGAAAATTTTTGAATGGAATAACAACTGGTAATATTCTTAATTCAGAAAATAAAGTTATCAAAACTTGTTGGTTAACTCCAAATGGAGTTCTAAGGTCATTAATTGAAATTATTTTTTTAGAAAGAAATTTAGAAGTAATTATCTTGGCGGGTAACACTAATGAAATAATTGATTACTTTAATCAAATTATTTTCCCAGCGGACGATGTACTTCTTAGTCAACCTTTCATGATAAATAGAATTCAGGAAATTGATGAATCTAGTTCATGGAAAACTTCCCAGCCTATTTTCTTCAAGAAAGAAGATAAAGAATTTGAAATATATAAAAATAAACTAAATTTACTAAATCCCAATGATTTAAAATTTTGGAAGATTAATCAGGCAATACCCGCATTAGAAACGGAAATAAACGGAAAAAATAATCCTCTTGAGCTTGGATTACATGATCTTATAGATTTTAATAAAGGTTGTTATTTAGGACAAGAAACAATGTCAAAAATAAAAAATGTTTCTTCTTTAAAACAGGAAATAAGAATCTGGGAATCATTTGAATCTAATTTGAATTTAGACGTTGAAGATAAAAATTTATATATAAATTCTGCCAAGGATATTGCTGTAGGAAAAATCACTAGTTTTTTTAAATCAGATTCTCAAATAAAAGGTTTAGCAATGATAAAAAGAAAATATTTAGAGGAAGGAAGTTATTTTTTTTCAGAAATTTTTGGGAAAATTATTATTAATAAATCTGTAGGATCAATTTTTCTTTAATTGATTTTTTATTAAATATTCTGCAATTTGTAGAGTAGCCAAACAATCATCTTTGTTATATTGGATAATTTTTTTTAAAAATATTTCGTTCTCTGTAATTTGATATTGAATCCACCAATAAAGGGCTTTCGAGCCACTTACATTTTTCTGCATCCATTCAAATCCAAGCCAAGTAGACACAGTTTTTAAGCCATAGTTTTTTAGTGGTAATATCCAAGACTTTCGTATTAAGGTATGTAAGTCTATAAATCTTGAGGCAAGTGAATCAATTTCTTCAAAACTAAAATTTAGGTTTTTAGCAATATTAATTATTGCTATCTTTTCAGTTTCTCCATAATGTAAAACTGGCCATTCCTTATGTGAAGAAAGTATTTCAATAATTTTCCTGTAAGATTCTCCTTTATTGTTTTTGAGATTTAAAATTGGTTTATAAATTAGATCTTCTTTTTTTGTAAACAAATTATTTATTTTTAAAAAACCATATAAAAAGTCATGCTTATCATCTGGATTTGACTCAATATCAAATATATAAAATCCCGAACGTGTTTTTTCTAGTAGACCGTTAGTATCATTCTTATTTGAAATGCGATAAGGTTCCCCAGAAATATAAGCTTTTGCTTGCTTTACAAATACGGACGCTTTTTCATACTGTTGATCATTGAATTTAGATAATTTCTCTCCAAGTTGTTTTTCGCTACACGAAGCTAATGTTTGGGTATCAGATATTCCATTTGTTATAAGTAATGAGGCTGTTTTGGATCCTATTCCATCTATGTCTGTTAGATTTCCATTTTCTTTTGCTTCTTTGTCACAAAATTTTTGCCATGAACAAATAGTACATTTTTTTCTATCTTGAGTTATTTCTGGCATAAATCCCTCCAAGCATTCATTCAAACTTAATAAAACATTCAAAACTTTTTTTCTTAATTTTTTATTTAAATAAATTTCTTCAACATTAATTTTTTTATCAAAACTTGAAATTACTAATCCTTTCTCAATTTTAGATTCTTGAAAAGATTCCAACAGCATAGAACTAAAAGCTAAATCGAAAAAATGTTCTTTAGTGGTTTTGTGGCCTAACTTATAAACGGCAGGTAAATATATATATTTTCCCCATTTACTTTTACCTTTAGTCTTTACAAGTAATTGTGGACGTATCTCTGCATTAATATTTTGGAAAAGATTCCCTTTGATTTTTAATCCAATTACCCCTTGATAACCATTTTCACAGGCTTTTAATCCTGTATATATTTCACTATTACAAAATTCAGAGAAAATTTGAAACTGATTAATTTTATCTATAGCTTGATGGGGAGACCACACTTCATAAGATTTTTTACCCTTAAAATCTAGCCATGCTTTTCTTTTGCATCTTGTAAAACTTTTTAAATGAAGAGAATTCAAATTAAATTTTAAGAGCGGTTTAAAAATTTACTCATATAAATTAGTATAGATAATTAAAAGAAATCAAGGAAATTTTAAATTTGACAGCTGATAAATTACACAAGATAAAATTTGGAACTGATGGGTGGAGAGGAATTATAGGATTTGATTTTAATTTATCCAATCTTTCAAGAGTTGTTGTTGCAGCATGTCAGGAGTTGCATTATCAATACTATAAAGAAGTTAATTCAAAGAAAATTATTATTGGATATGATCGTAGATTTATGGCTTCTGAATTTGCCAAGCAAATAGTGCCTTTTGTAAGAGGTTGTGGTTTCGAGCCGATCTTATCTAATAGCTTTGTTACCACACCCTCTTGTAGTTTCTATGCCAAAGAATTCGGTTGTCTTGGAGCGTTAGTAATTACAGCCAGTCATAATCCATATAATTGGCTAGGTCTTAAAATAAAGAGCTTTAATGGATGTTCTGTTGACGAATCTTTTACAAGTGAAATTGAAAAAAGATTAATGCTTGGAAATTCAATTCAAAAAATAGATGGTGTTAATCAATTGGTAGACATTAAGAAATTTCATTTAGATAGAATTAAATCCCTTTTTGATATTGACTTTATTTCCAATAGATTGAAAAAAATGAAATTGAGAATTTTTGTAGATTCTATGCATGGTTCAGCCGCAAATTGTATGGCTGAGATTTTTGCTTCTAATGATTTAGAAGTTATTTCAGAAATCAGGAAAGATGCTGATCCTTTTTTTGGAGGAAAACCTCCTGAACCTCTTTTAAATTATGTAGATGATCTAAATCAACTACTAATGAAAAATTCAACAAATGAAGTGAAAACTCTAGGAATTATATTTGATGGTGATGGTGACAGAATTGCGGCAATTGATGAAAAAGGAAGATACTCTAGTACTCAAGATTTACTCCCATACTTTATTAGCTATTTGGGCGAAATTAAAAATAATTCTTATCCAGTTTTAAAGACTGTTAGTGGTTCAGATATTATTAAAAATATATCAGAGAGTCAAAATAGAGATGTTTTTGAACTTCCAGTTGGCTTTAAATATATTGCTGAAAAAATGATTAAAGAGAAAATATTTATTGGAGGAGAGGAATCTGGTGGAGTTGGTTTCGGTGACTTTATGCCTGAAAGAGATGCTCTATATGCAGCGATGGTTTTATTAAATGGAATTGCTGAAAAATCTCAATATTTATATGAAACCTTAGATGAAATTCAAAAAGATTTTGGGCCAAGTTTTTATAAAAGAATTGATATTAAATTTCCAAATCAGTCAGAAAAAAATAACGTAAAAGAATTTATTATACATAATATTCCTGAGAATATTAATAAGCATAAGTTAAAAAGTATCTCAAAGACAGATGGAATAAAGTTGAGAATTGACAAAAATTTTTGGCTTCTTTTTAGGTTTTCAGGAACAGAACCTCTTTTAAGGTTATATTGTGAAGCACCTAAAGAATCTTATTTAGATGAGTTATTAGAGTGGGGTCAAGTATTTATAAATTTGGTAGAAAAATAAGGATGAAAAATTTATATTTAGCGAGTAAGAATAAAGGTAAAATTGAAGAATATAAGAAATTGCTTGCTGGAGTTAATTGTAAATTATTACTCCAGCCAGAATCATTAGAAGTTGAAGAGGATGGACTGACATTTCGAGATAATGCAATTAAAAAAGCGAGTGAAGTTTCGAGAAAAACAAATAATTTCTCAATAGCAGATGACTCAGGAATTTGTATTGAAGCACTAGATGGTAAGCCTGGCATTTACTCATCTAGATATGCAGAAAATGATCAGAAGAGAATTGAACGAGTTTTAAAAGAACTTGATGGAGTTCAAAATAGAGGTGCTTTCTTTATTGCCAATATTTGTGTTTGTTCCCCAAATGGTGAAGTGATTATTGAATCTGAGGCCAAATGTCATGGCAATATTATTTTAAGCCCGAGAGGGAAAGGTGGTTTTGGGTATGACCCAATTTTTGAGGAGAGTTCTACCAGATTAACTTTCGCAGAAATGAATAATGATATTAAAGACTCTTGCAGCCATAGAGGTAAAGCATTAAATAAAATTATTCCAGATTTAATTGAAATTTTTTCTTAAATTCAATTAACCCAAGATCCATGAAGGCCATGAGGAATTGAAATGGGTAATTCATAAACAGCTAATTCTTTTAATTCTTTTGCGTCTAATATCACTAAATCACTTCCTCTTCTTTCTCCGTTCCATAGAAGTATAAATAAGAATCCCTCATCTTCTTTTGAAGAGTTTTGTGATGGAACCATAATTGGTTCACTTACGAATCCACTTGGACCTGCTGACCAAGAAATCTCTTTCTTAGAAGTTAAATTTATTTTTTTTATTGCTTGAAGTGGAGCGTTCCCCAGCTTTTGAGATGTGCTTGCCATCCAACTAAAAGTTGCTTTTAAACCTAAGTTTTTAGGATTAACAACAGCAAATTCACAACATTGTTCACTTAAAGTTTCAATTTCACTAGTTTTTTTCTTTAGGTCAATAATTGATCTTTTCAGTTTTCCTTCTGGATATTTATCAAAGTCAATATCCCTAAAATTCTCGTCTGGACCAACTGATGGGAAATCATCATAAAAAATACTATCCAATACGATTTTGGAATCTTTTTCAAATGCATTTACATGATGAAAAACGAATCCTTCTGGAGCATCTATTATTAACGGTGGCTGACCTCTAAATAATCCACTTTCTCTGGGGATGATAAAAAACTTTGACTTTTTATTTGGGTTTGACTTTAGACATTGTGCTGCTCCTCTTTGACCCATTACAAATGGAAGAGGATTGAAATCAATAGCATTCTGTAAAAATATTGCCCAATTAGTTGTAATTGCAAAATCATGAAGGAATGCAAAGCCATTAAAGGTATCTTTTCTGTCAAAAATGAGCTCTCCAGAATTTGTACCCGCATTATTAAATTCCATTAATCTAATGGTACTTTTTGGCCCGGTTTGTACTCCAAAAGTGACTAAAAGTTCTGAAGATGCATTTGAGTTTAGGTCTGTTTTGGGATGAGCACTGAATGCTTCGTTAGGCTTGAGTACCCCTTTTAATGTTGTTAAACCAATAGTGTCAAGACTCTCAGGATCCATTGCATGTGGACCGGCTGCTTCCCATAATGCGAGGATTTCATCTCCTAATTTAATGACATGAGTATTAGCGATATTCTTGAATTTTAGATCTAATGCATTATTTAAAATTCCTCCATTTTTTTGTGTCCCAAAAACACCTCTATAAATAAATTTATTTATTTTTTCTTCTTCCAAATAGCCTTTAGTTTTAACAAATCTATTTGTTAATAATGGCTGACCATTTTCGAATTTTATAGATGTTATCATTCCATCACCGTCAAATGGATGATGAACCCATTGCCCACCTCTTTCTAATATTCCTGGTCCATTTCTTAATAATGTTCCATTTAAATTTTTAATATTATTACCTTTGCTAATTGTTAGAGGCTCTTTAGTTAGCTCCTTTTCTACATTTTGATACGCACTTGACCAATCTTCTTTATCAAAAATTTTTAATTTATCAATTTTTTTATCTTGTAAATTAGTCACATCAAAATTATAACTTTATCTATCTTCGCCAAAAATCAACTGAATTGTGGCCGATTCGAAAAAATTCCTATTTTATTGATTTTCTAGCATTCCTTTACTGCTTGGAATTGAATCAGATCTTCTTAGATCTATTTCGGTAGCCATTCTCATTGCTCTTGAAAAAGCTTT
>CACBBI010000032.1 GCA_902537445.1 uncultured Prochlorococcus sp. | reverse complement strand
CCGTTCTATTAACTAATAAGATAAGTTCATTCATAGTCATATTTTTCAAATACACCCAAAAAGTGAGCATACAGATTATTTTATGAAGATTTTTAGCAAAAATTGATGTTTATATCAGTTTAAATTTAATCACAAATTTTTAAATGTATTTGGGATGTGTTTGGGAAATCCCCAAAATGTGTTTGTAATAAAAATATTTTTTTTCAGAATTATGTTTTACATTAAATGGGAGACTCATATTAATTCATATTCAATTTTCTACTTTTCTTTATCACTAATTAAGTTATCCAATAATGTTTAAAATAAATTTTAAATACTTTAAATTATCATCACTGGGTAGAAAAAGATTATTTTTATTTTATGGAATTACAAATTTTTTAATAACAAACTCAGTTCTTCATTTATTACTCTTAGTAATACCTATATTTTTGGCCACTATAACTAGTCAAATTACTAATTTAACAATAGGTTTTTACTTATATGGGAAAAAAGTTTTCAAGATGAAGAATCTAACTTACAAAGAATTTAGCAAATATATTTTATTAGCATCATTTAATTGGACTCTGAATTATATATCAATTAGAATTATGTATGAAAATGGAATCAACAAAAATTTAGCTGCAATACTTACTATCCCTTTTCTTGTATTGATTTCTTATTCTTTTCAAAGAAAATTTATATTTATTAAACCTGTTTAGAAAAACTATTTTTTTAAGATTAATTGTTTCAGAGGATTGTTTGGGATCTGTTTGGCATGATATAACTTTTATGCTGAAATATTTATTCAAATTCAGGTCTGTTCTTTCTATATGGATTCTATGGACACCCCCTCCGTATTTAGAAAACCTGCATAGGGTGTCATATTCCTCCATAGGCAGCAAGAATTATTTTAATAGTAGATATAAAGCAATATTTGAAAGATTTAAGAAACTTAGCCTTCTCAAAGACCTCCATAAATAACCAGTTAAAGCCAACTATTTACTGGGTGATTTACTGGGAGGTTAAGTTGAACCAGTTCAATAAATATCGCCATAAACATCCATAGACTTTCATTCAGGCTGAACGAAAATCACGCCCCCTTAGTTCTAGTAAAATCAACTGAAATTCAACCGAATAAGATAAACGCCATTTTGAAACGTTCCTGTTAGGATAATTTTATTTGGATTATGAGTAAAGGATTTGCCACAGATAATTTAATGCCCAAAAAATTGAAAAAAAAAGTTATTTCAAATGAACCACAAGGAAGGTTAATTTCATGGTCTCCTTGGCCACCAGCTAATTTCCAGACAAGATATCCTGCTTTCCCTTTTGTTCTTACAATTTTGATCATAGTAATCGGGCAATGGTATCTATCTCTACTAAGATAAAACCTGGCCAGGGTTTTTGTATTTGCTTTCAGATGAATTGAATTTGAGAATTTATTTTGTTTTTTTTAATTTTATTATTAGCCCATTTTCAGGCGGCAATCATCCCAATATTATTGGGAATTAGATCGATCAAAAGATTCAAACACATTCCTAAGAGCGAATTGATACCTTTCGGTTTTATTTTTTTAGGATTGGCATCGATTTCTGAAATGATAGATCATACCCAAACATCCTGGATTTACGTAGATCATTCATCTTTATTTAATTGGTTATTTTATTCTTTCCTATCTTTAGGTCTAACATGTTTATCAATATCAGTTATAAAAAGTGAATTTATTCTAAAAACAAGTTTTTGCATTTCTTTATGTTCAATAATCTCATATTTTTTATTTGATAAAACTATTGCTGTTCTTTTTCAAGTAATAATAAGTATCCTTCTAATTATAAATTGGCAAAGAGTTTTCAAAGATTGGTTTTTTATCCTTTACCCAATATTTGGTATTTTTTTTACGGCTTTCTTTGGAATAAGGCTCTCAATTAGTGGCGATCAATTTTGGCATGTTTTAATAGGTCCATCTGGGACAATTAGCGTTCTTACTTTTTATTTAGTATTAAAGAGATCCAAAAAAAAAATTACTTAAGATTCTTATGAAAATATTTGTATTTGTAAGTTTTATACTTTGCTTAGTCACAATAATTTCTCCAGTTAAAACCTTTGCGGATAAGGCACTTGATGTTTATATGAATGATTTTTATTCTAAATCGAATGAAGCTAGCCAGATTCTTAAAGAAATCGAAAATAGTCTAAAAGAGGGATCGAGAAAAAAAGTATGCTCTAGGCAAAGAGAGGCAGCAAGATTAGGCCTATTAGCCAATAAATCATTAATTAAAGCCTTTGAAATAGAGGGAGCTATTCCACCAATGCAAGCAATAAAAGCAAGCCAGCAAAGATGGGAATCTATTCTGAATGAGTGCTGAAGAATATCTGTAAATATATAAATCTTTTTAAATTTGCATTCTTACAGATTTACTAATTAATGGTATTTCAGGTTCAACTCCATAAATACATTGAGAAATCGAATAGATAAAAATACATAGTGTAAATATAAAAATAATTGAGCCTAATTCAACTATGGGAATTATTCTCAAGAGATATGAAATTATTATCAAAGCAATATCAATAAGTAGTGCTTGGCATGCGTTATATCTAACGAAATAGGGGACTTTTGGATTTCTTACTAATCCAGCAAACAAAATTATAAATAATAAAAAACTACCAAAAGGCAAAGATTGTTCAATTATTGCTATTGGAAAAGTTAGAAATAATAGTATTTTTAAAAAAGTATATTTATAAAACAAATAGTATCCAAAAGGTATTGACACCTTTAAAGGCAAAGTATACAAAAACACTGATGAGAGTCTCTGGAATATCTGATTCAATATATTATTGAAATTTAGTACTAACATTTTAACCTAATTTTCCTGAACTTAATTAAAGACTTATCCTAAAAATTTCAACTTTGGCAGATGGTTATTAAATATTAGATAATTGATTAAGGTTCATAATTAAAAATGCGAATCCTTCATACAATGTTGAGAGTTGGAGATTTAGATAAATCCATTGATTTCTACGTCAATAGATTAGGAATGAATTTATTAAGAAAAAAGGATTACCCTCATGGAAAATTCACTTTAGCGTTTGTTGGCTATGGCTCAGAAAAAGAAAATGCGGTAATTGAATTAACTTATAACTGGGACAAAAAGTCGGCAGACTATGAGCTCGGAGATAAATATGGTCACATAGCTATTGGAGTAAAGGATATTCATCTTATTTGCCAAGGGTTAGAAAATAATGGTTGTAAAGTAACAACCAAACCTAAAACAATGAAAAACAGTACAACTGTCTTGGCTTTTGTTGAGGATCCTGATGGATATAAAATTGAACTTATTGAAAGAGATTAAAAACTCGGAAGTTTTTAATTAAAAAAAGATTGAATTAACTAATAAAACTTTTGCAATTAACAAAAAAATAACCATAAAGTCATACTGTTTAGAATATAAAGTTTTAATTTCTTAATAACATTACTCCTAAGATAAGGTATCTTTAAAAATATTAATTCTAAACTTTTAATAATCTATATTAAATCTATATAGAATAAGTAGACAATCTATTTAGATTTAATTATTATAGAATTATCGCATAAAGCTTATGCCTAGTAATTGGTCAAAAATAAGAGATGAATGGCTTGATAGAACCGCCATTGCACAAGATGATGCTAAATGGGCACTAGAGGCTTTGATAAATTCTGAAGAAGAGTTATTTGAGATAGAACATAAAATCAAGAATAAAGAGGATGCTATAAGCCAAGTAAAAATTCTGAAGAAAAAAGTAAAAGAAACTATTTCCTCTAAAGAAATTAGTCTCGATGATATTACATTAAACACTTCAAATTCAAACAAAGTACAAATCTCAGTGCCATCAAATCTTACTTACCTTTTGAAGGTTTGGGCTGCAGCAGAGGGTCGGGATCTATCGAGTGTTGCTTTTCAGTGTTTAGAAACTGGAATAAGGGAAATAAAAAGCAAAGGTTCAATACCTTCAGTAGCAGTCAATAGATATGACTCGGCATGTCAAAAGAGGATTGCACTAGCAGAAGTAAATAATCTATTGGAGAAGTACGAAATAGCTCAAAATGAACTCGAATAATTATGAATAACAGAAAAATCATAAAAGGATACAAAACATTAATATCATCGAGTTGGAATGTAGATACTTCTACAGATAAATTTAAAGATGGAATAATTTATACTCTTTATTCTGATGAATTTAATTCACTGAAAGTTGGTTTTGCTGAAAATGATAAGGTTCTAGAAAAAAAATTATCAAGTGAGGAATTAATATTATTAGATATGAAAAAAGGCAACAAGAAAGACCTATTTTTATTAGTAAACACTCTAAAAGAACTTGGTATAAAATATTCAGAAAATCTTTATTTCAAATACTCAGGTTCTTTAATGAGACATTTATCTATTTTAGGCTGGCCTGTTGGAAGATCACTTTATAAACAAAGAAAGATTAGAAAAGAACTTGTATGTGCATAAATTTAAATGTAATCGCACTCTAAAGTTTCTCTAGTATCTCTATTTGTAATTGGATTAGTTCCAGAAGCAACTTCACAAAATTCCCTAACAATATCTTTTGGCAAAAAAACATTTGTGAAATCTGCGCCTTGTATTTTTACATTTTCAAACTGTGTGCTATAGGCAAAAGAATCCTCCAAGTTAGTATTTGATAAATCTGTTCCATCTAAAACAGCTGAGTCTAAAGTTACTTCTCTTAAGTTGGAGTTACTTAAATTAGTATCTTTCAATTTTGCTCCATAAAGAGTCGCATTTTGGAGCTCACAACCTGATAAATTTGCGTCTTGTAAGTCAGTCAAATAGAAAGTTGCTCCTTTCAAATCAGATTTAGAAAAATCCACTCCTATCAAGGATTGTTTACCATAATCCAACGCAGCGAAGCTTCTAGAAGGGAGAGTTAAAACAATTATTAAAACAGTTAGAAATATAAATCTCATTATTTTTGAGTAGTATTTCAATAAATTCTAACTTCTTAAGCTGAAATCTAAAAATTAATTATTTACTGAATGCTATATTTATTGAAATAACAAATCAAGAGCTAGGTTTTGGATATAAGTCCTTATGATGCAATTGTTGTTGGTTCTGGAGCTACAGGAGGAATAGCAGCACTTACACTGGCAGAGCAGGGGGTAAAAGTTTTAGTAATAGAAGCCGGACCAAAGATAAAAAGGCTTGAGGCTAGTAATTATGAGCCAAAAAGTACATTCAAAAGATTATCAGGAGTTTTAACAAAAAAACATGCCAATCAATGCCAACATCCTGGTTATTGGAAAAATAATCCTGATTTATATTCAAATGAATTAAAACATCCCTATGACTTTCCCAAGAAAAAGCCCTTCCTTTGGACTCAAGGCAAACAATATGGAGGGAGATCATTAACGTGGGGAGGCATAACATTAAGACTTTCATCAAAAGATTTTCAGCCAGCTAATAAAGACGGATTCGGACCAAACTGGCCTATTTCATACGATGAAATGTCCCCCCACTATGATTTCATTGAAAGTTTCTGTGGAATCTATGGACGAAAAGATGATATAAACGAAGTCCCAAACGGTAAATATATTGGAGAAATCCCTCTTACAGAAAACGAAAATGTTTTTGGCAGCGAAGTTAAATCAAAATTAAACTATCCATTTATCCAATCAAGAGGATTTGACCGTAATTCATCAGTAAAAGATAAAAAATGGCCTAAGTCTTCTAGTATTGGAAGCACTTTAAAAAAAGCTTTAGATACTGGGAATGTGCAAATAATCTCTAATCACTTAGTGGAGTCTTTTGAAATAAACCAGTTAACAGAGCTTGCATCAAAACTAACGATCGTAAACTTAGAAAATGGATGCAGAGAAGTATTAAATTGTGATTTAATCCTTCTTTGCGCATCAACAATTTCAACACTCAGAATACTACTTAACTCAGAATATAAATCAAATTCCTCTGGGTTTAAAGATAATTCTGGGAAATTAGGTAAATACCTCATGGACCATATTTCTATCTGTAGATTTTTTTCAGTCCCAAAAACAAAAAACTCAGGGAAAACATTAGATAATCCTCCCCATCTTTCTGGAGCAGGTAGCTTCTTTATCCCATTTGGTTCAAATTTACCAGAGATTGACGACATGAATTTCCTTAGAGGATATGGAATCTGGGGGGCGATTGATAGATTAGGAATACCTAAATTTTTACAAAAAGATAAAGACAAATCTATTGGCTTTCTTATCGCCCATGGCGAAGTTCTACCTAGAGAGAAAAACTCAGTCTCTCTCTCAAAAAAAACAGATGAATGGGGTATCCCAATCCCCTATATTGAATTCGAATGGAGCGAGAATGAGTTAAACATGGCAAAACATATGAAAAATACAATACGAAAATCAATAAAAGCTGCAAATGGAGAAATAAAAAATATTGATGAACTAATAAATATTCCATTAGGGAGTTTATTTAGAAAAAACTTGATCGCACTTTCAGATAGTCCCCCTCCCCCAGGATATTACATACATGAGGTAGGAGGCGCACCAATGGGAACTAATGAAGAAAATAGCGTAGTTGATAATTTCAATAGATTATGGAGATGCAAGAATGTACTTGTACTAGATGGAGCATGCTGGCCCACATCATCTTGGCAAAGCCCAACACTTACAATGATGGCTTTGTGTAGAAGAGCCTGTTTAAATATTAAAAAGACTTAGAAGGTGTAAATAATTGATTTAAATAAATCTCTGAGACATAATTATCTGTACATCCGTTTTGAACGAGAAAAGCAGCTAATGCTGAATTTATAAGTTTATATTGATCCCAAGTTGGGTTACTTAATACAAAATCTTTCATAGTTTTATAAAGAGTTTCTGAAAGCTCTGTTTCTAAAGACACTTTGTTTGATGAGCACTCTACAAATTTCTTATCGGTTAAATTTGATTGGCTGATTTGATCCATAAGTCTATGTTTTTCTACATTAATATAATGATATTTTTTTCTAAAAACATCAAAAAAAATCTGCATCTAAACTTTTCAAATTATCAAATGAGACTCATGTTATAAGTTGTTTTTTAAAAAACTTACTTTTTAAATAAAGAAATTGATTAGATCTTGAAGAAAAGTCAACAATAATGTTAAATTCCTGTTTTTTTTTAAAACTGCTGGGATTTCTAATTCAATGTGGATTTGGACGTGGAAAACAACCTGTAAATTGTGGAAAATCTAGCTCAAAATACTTTTAAGATTTTATATTAGGAATACTTATATACGCTGAGTCTATTTAGACTTAGTCGAGAAAGAGACAGTTGATTCAGTTATTTTCAACGGATTTTCTTAAGATTTGATCTTCATTAGGCAAGCGAAGCGTGACAGGTCCCAAAGGGTGTTTTGAATTTGGATAAATACTATGGTGATGATGATGGTGATTATGTTCATGTTGACTAGCGTGGGCATGTTCATGTTCTAGGTAATCACCTTCTTCTAGTTTTGACTTTTTTTGATTATGAGTTGGGATTTGATTTTGTATTTCACAAGCACCATTACATTCAGGATCACATAAATCACAGCTAATACCTAAACCCTCTACGTGGTCATGATGACTTTCTTGTACCATTCCAACTTCTTTTTCAAAGCCAAATAAATTTGATCTATATTTACAAGTAGAACAATTCATAAAATTCTTACCTTCGTTATTAAGAATCTCTCCAATCCTTTCTACAAAAGTGTCGACTACATAAGACTGTGAAGACAGGTAATTTGCATGTAAAAATGAAATATGTGGATTATTAATCGCAACTAAATCACTTTGCCTTTTTATTCTTGTGACAAGCACACC
>CACBBI010000031.1 GCA_902537445.1 uncultured Prochlorococcus sp. | reverse complement strand
CCAATCACTTTATATCCTTTTTGACGAAACAACTTTGTTAATTCTTTACCTAGCGCACCTGAGGCTCCAGTAATCCCTATAGTTTTTTCATTTTTGGTTGGATTTATCATTTTGCTTGATTTTTATGAGATTTCATAGAATTAAAATTAATTTACCAAAAAAAGATTATTTATTTTTTTATTTGATTAAAACTCATAAATAAATATTTGTTTAGTTCTAAAAAAAATATTATCTTAAACCTATTAATAAAAAATTTTCTAAATTATGAGCGATATATTATTAATTGGCTCATGTGAGCCATTTAGTGGTAAGTCTGCAATGGTTCTTGGGATAGCAAAAAAACTTTTACAGAAGAAAAAAAAAGTACGCATAGGAAAACCCCTAGCAACTTGTATTGAACTTACTAATCTTCCCTCAATGTCTTATGAAGGATTAATAGATGATGACGTTAAGTTTATTGGATCAACATTAAATATTGAAGAGGAGAATTTAATTTCTTCAGTGGGATTATTGGATAATATCTCAGCTGAAAAAAGAATCTTCAATAAAGACTTACTCCCAGGGAAAGGTTTTGATCAGATTGAAGGATTGGTTAATGATGATTTTGAAGGCCTGAATATTTTAGAGGCAGCCGGAAGTCTTCATGAGGGTATGATTTATGGCTTAAGTCTCCCACAACTAGCTAAGGATTTAGATGCGAAAGTTTTAATTGTGAATTTATGGGAAGATTGTAAAAGTGTGGATGCATTACTTGATGCAAAAAAACAACTAGGTGAGAAATTGGCTGGAGTTGTATTAAACGGAGTTTTGCCGCAAGAAGTCGAAAAAGTAAAAAATGAAATAATACCCTCTCTTAAAGATCTGGATATTGAAGTGTTTGGAGTGATGCCTAAATCACCACTTCTTAGAAGTGTCACCGTAGGTGAGCTTGTAAGAAGACTAGATGCCCAAGTAATTTGTTGCCCTGAAAAAGATCAATTGCTTGTTGAAACATTGAGTATTGGTGCAATGGGGGTTAATTCTGCAATGGAATTTTTCAGGAGAAGACGAAATATGGCTGTAGTTACTGGAGCTGATAGAACTGATATCCAACTTGCTGCTTTGGAGGCTTCGACTCAATGCCTTATTTTAACTGGCTTAGGAGATCCTTTGTCACAATTGATTCATAGAGCGGAGGAATTGGAGGTGCCAATTTTAAAGGTGGAATTAGATACTCTTTCCTCCGTGGAAATTATTGAACAAGCTTTTGGTCATGTCAGAATACATGAATCAATCAAAGCTTCTTATGCTATTCAATTAGTTCAAGAGCATGTAAATCTAAAAAGAATTCTCGAAAAGATAGATTTTCCCTGCAATTTTTCAGATAAATGCTAATTATAAATATAGGAACTTTATTATTTTGAGTCGCTCTTTAGATCTACCAGCAACTGAAGGTGTTGATGCCTTAGCTCAAGAACTTGCAAAACTCCAAGATAATGGGAAAAGGAGAATTGCTTTTTTAGGTAGTAGACACGTACCGGTTGTAGATATCCACTTAATTGAGTTGATAGCAAGGTCTTTAGCAGAGGAAGGACATAATATCCTTACGTCTGGATCTCAAGGTGTTAATGCAGCTGTTATTCGAGCTGTCTTAGATATTAATCCATCATTATTAACTGTTTTACTACCACAAAGTCTTGATAGACAAATACCCGAAATAAAGGATCAACTTGAGAGGGTTATGCATTTGGTTGAAAAAAGTGAAAATGATGAATTACCTTTGCCACTTGCAAGTAGTCTTTGTAATCAAGAAATTATTACTAGGTGCGATCAATTAATATGCTTTGCCTTTCACGATAGTGAAACTTTGCTAAATAGTTGTAGATGTGCTGAAGAAATGGGGAAAGTGGTTAGTTTGTTATTTTTTGATTAAATTAACCCATTTCCCCTTATTAAAAGATGATTTATGCTAATAATATTTAGCGTTTAATAATTTATTATGCCAGAAAGTTTTTCATTTGATGTAGTTTCTGATTTTGATAGACAAGAATTAGTCAATACTTTAGATCAAGTTAAAAGGGAAATTTCTCAGCGTTACGATTTGAAGGGCACGGATACTTCAGTTGATTTGGAAAAAGAAAATATTTTTATAATCACCAATAGCGAACTTACTTTGAATGCTGTTAATGACATAATTAGACAAAAGGCAATAAAAAGAAACTTATCCTTAAAAATATTTGACTACGGTGACATTGAAATAGTTAGTGGTAATAGAATTAAACAGACAATTTTATTAAAACAAGGAATTAAACAAGAAATTGCAAAAAAAATCAGTAAAAATATTAGAGATCAAATTAAAAAAATTAATGTCAGCATCAATGGAGAAACTCTCAGAGTTGCTAGTAAGAGCAAAAATGATCTTCAATTAGCAATTAAGCTTGTTGGGGAGTTGGAGGAGTCTTTGAACATTCCTCTAAAAGCTAATAACTTTAGATAAAATCTTTAGTAAGATTATTTTAAAAATATGGCAGATTATTCGAAATCTCTCATTAACTCATTAATTAAAAATGTAAAAGAATACCCTCGGTTTTCAAAAGAAGAATTAGAGAAATTTTGTTGGATGGCCGTACATGAGCATAAGCATGGCGTGTTACCCACTGAATATGATATTAGGGAGATAGATGAGGATCTTTATTTAGAACTTTTGCAAGAATTTAAATCAAGTATTTATTAATTAAAATCTATATTTAAATTTTCAATTATTAAAAAAATATTTTAATTAAAAGTCTTACTAATGCACTAATTAGTCTATTTAAATATGATTAATTAAAAGAATAAATTTAATGTCAACATCCTTTAAAAATGTCACGCCAACCGGCCCTGGTGGGACAGCAACATTACTAATTGTATTATCTTTTACTGGCTTTCTTTTGCTCACCCAATCATTATTTGTTGTACCTTCTGGACAAGTTGCGGTTGTTACAACACTAGGGAAAGTAAGTGGCCCCTCTAGGAGAGCTGGTTTAAACTTTAAACTTCCATTTGTTCAGTCTGTATATCCATTTGATATAAAAACTCAAGTTCAACCAGAAAAATTTGAAACCCTAACTAAAGATCTTCAAGTTATTAGGGCTACAGCAACTGTTAAGTATTCAGTAAAACCTAACGAAGCAGGAAGGATCTTCGCAACAATTGCAAGCAGAAATAGCGATGTTTATCAGAAAATTGTTCAGCCATCTTTGCTAAAAGCTCTAAAATCAGTCTTCTCACAATACGAGCTAGAAACAATTGCTACTGAATTCGCAGTAATTTCTGAAAAAGTAGGCGACACCGTTGCACAAGAATTAAATTCATTTGATTATGTAGATGTTAAAAGTTTAGATCTTACTGGATTAGAGATCGCTGAAGAATATAGAGCTGCGATTGAACAAAAGCAAATAGCTGGTCAGCAATTACTAAGAGCAAAGACTGAAGTTGAAATTGCTGAACAAGAAGCACTTAGATATGAGACATTAAATAGAAGTCTCGATGATCAAGTGCTTTTCAAATTATTTCTCGACAAATGGGATGGAAGTACACAAGTTGTTCCTGGCTTACCAGGTTCTGAAGGAGGTACTCCCCCAGTAATAGTTGGTGGTAGAAGATAATTATTTAGAAAAGATCTTTTAAATTTCTAATCATTTACTTATTTTTCTTTAAGAAAAACTAGTGAATGATTATTTTTTAATTGCATTAAAAGATTCGTCAAAAGCTTCAATAGTTTTATCAATTTCTTCTTCGTTGTGAGCTAGTGATGTGAAACCAGCTTCGAAGGGGCTTGGCGCGAGGTAAATTCCTCGTCGAAGCATTTCTCTATGCAACTTACCAAAAAGTTCGGCATCATTTGTTTTTGCTTCATCAAAGTTCCTAACTGGCCCATCGCATAAGAAAAATCCAAACATTGCGCTCACACTTCCACCGTTAATAGCAATACCGTTATTTTCTGCAGACTGAATTATTCCTTCAATTAATCTAGAAGTTGTTGAATCAAGTTTATCGTATGTTCCATCTTGTTTGAGTAGTTCAAGAGTTTTAATTCCTGCAGTCATTGCGAGTGGATTGCCGCTCAAAGTGCCTGCTTGGTATACCGGCCCTGAAGGGGCTACCATTGACATTATTTCTTTCTTGCCTCCATAAGCTCCAACAGGCAGGCCTCCACCAATTACTTTCCCAAGGGTTGTTAAATCAGGAGTAACCCCAAACTTTTCTTGAGCTCCTCCATAACTTATTCTGAATCCAGTCATTACTTCGTCAAAAACTAATAAGGATCCATTCTCAGTGGTTAATTCCCTTAATCCCTCCAAGAATCCAGGTTCTGGGGTAATAAATCCAGCATTACCAACTATAGGCTCAAGAATAACCCCCGAAATGGCATCAGGATTTTCAGAAAATAATTTTTTTACTGCCTCAAGGTCATTGTAGGGAGCAGTAAGTGTGTTGGCAGTTGTTGTCCGTGGAACACCTGGAGAATCTGGCAAACCCAGAGTGGCTACACCTGATCCTGCTTTTACTAAAAACATATCTGCATGACCGTGATAACAACCGTCAAATTTAATAACTTTATCTCTTCCAGTAAATGCTCGCATAAGTCTCAAAACAGCCATGCATGCTTCAGTTCCACTATTGACAAATCTAACCATTTCTACAGATGGGACAGCATCTATTACCATTTCAGCAAGTTGGTTCTCTAGAACGCATGGAGCACCAAAGCTAGTCCCTTTCTCAATTGCTTCCTGTAATGCCGTTGTAACTTCAGGGTGGGCATGTCCGCAAATAGCAGGTCCCCAGCTTCCTATGTAATCTATATATCTATTTCCATCAATATCCCAGGCATAAGGACCTTTGACTCTATCAAAAACAATTGGCTTGCCTCCTACAGACTTAAAAGCTCTTACTGGAGAACTTACTCCTCCTGGCATTAGTTGTTGAGCGGCAGAGAAAATTTCTTCTGATTTTGTGTTATTTAATATGTCAGTCACAATTTAGCTAAATGATGTTTTGAGAAAAATCTAGTCATGTTCTAAATTAGAAATAAGTAAAAATTTTGTCAATCAGATTGAAATTCTACATTATGATATTTTTATTGCGAAATTTTAGATTGTAAATTATTAATTTTAAAGAAATCATGGTAAAAAACAATTTTACTTTAGATAACTCTTTATTAATAGGCGTTTTCAAGCATTAATGAAATTCAATTTATTTTATTTATATTTCGAAGAAATTATCCTCATCCTCAAAAAAATCTGAATTTATTTCGTTTAAGTTAAGATCTATCATTACTGGGGCATGATCGCTTGGACGCAAATTACCTCTTGGGGAGCAGTCTATGACACAACTTTTAAGTTTTGATGACAGTTCTTTGCTGATATATATATGGTCTATTCTCCAACCTTTATTTAGTTCAAATGCGTTGTTACGGTAATCCCACCAACTCCAATGGCCAGTATTCTGTTCATAAATCCTAAAAGAATCTATTAATCTTTTTTTCAGAACATTATTTAGTGCACTTCTCTCTATCTCAGATGCCATTATTCCTCCTTCATATTTCTTTGGATCATGAATATCCAAGCTAGATGGAGCAACATTAAAATCACCCATAAGACAAATTAATTCTCCTTTTTTTTCTTGCTCATCCAAAAATGAAGCTAAACAATTTAACCAATTAATTTTGTATTCGAACTTACTAGATTCTAGAGAAGATCCATTTGGAACATAGACATTTATGATTTTAATACCATTAATATCAGCAGAAATCATTCTTTTTTGATCTAGGAAAATTTCGATATTTTGATTAGAGTCATTACAAAAGTAGAATCCTTTTTTAACATTTTCTGGCTTTATTTTGGAAATAATAGCCACACCATTGTATGATTTTTGTCCGTAGATCTCTACTGAGTATCCTAATTTCTCAAAAGGTTCAACAGGGAAACTATCGTCCATTACTTTCGTTTCCTGCAAACATAGGATATCTGGATTGGATTGATTAATCCAATCTAATATTTGTGAAAGTCTAGTTCTTATAGAGTTTACATTCCAAGTTGCTATTAACAAATTTCTGCCAAATTATGTAGAATTAAAATAGCAAGAAATTTTTGCCGTTAAAGAATTTTGAAATTAAATAAAATGAAAAATTACTTTTGCAAAAGCGTTTTTAAACCAATTACGGTTGTATTTTTTTTCTCTTTATTAATTTCCTTAAAAAGTGATTATCTAAATGCTGAATATTTATTTGAAGAATTAGAAATCGATACCTCAACTAAAACAGAAGATGATAGTTCAGCTATTCCAACTAATCCTTTTGAACTTGTGGAAATGATTCGGAGACGAAATAGTATGAATGATGCGACTGATCCTTCTGATGCGATTGACGATGCGTTAAGGTCTTTTAATAGTTTGGAGGAAAATCAAGAAATTTAATACGATCAATTGTTATTTTCAAATTTTTAATATGTTAAAAAACCCTATCCCAAAAGTTACTAACCAATTACAGCACAGAGAAATCGGTATTATTAATGGTAAATTCACTCCCCTTAATAATGAACAATTAAATAGAGGCTTTTTAATTGACAATAAAGACGAAAAAATTGAAACAGTAGTTCTTGGTAAAGCATTATCACTTTTAAAAAAGCATATTGATTTAAAGAAAAGTTATTATTGGATTGTTTATCCAAAGAATAAAAATACTCAAAACTTGCATTTGCAGGTCGCAGGTATATGGGATCCCTATCAGCTGAATGATTTCCCTAATAAGTCTCCAAAAACTAACTTCTCAAAATTATTAGAGGAATTAGATCTAAAAGACAATTATTTTTCTGTTAGAGGAGAATTAGTTTTTGTTAACACTCAAAAGAAAGAAATTGTTATTAAAATCTGCCCTGCCATAAAGTCAAAAAATTTAAAAAATAAAAATTTTAAATTAGTCATAAAAGGAGAGCTTTCACTTGAACTTTTGCATAGCTTTGTAAGTTTAGATATCAACAGAGATGGAAATTCTTTGCAATTAATAAAGTACGAAGTGATTGAAAAAAATCTTTCTAAAAATAATTAGAATGAAAGGTTGATTTCCACCGCAATTTTACCAGTTAAGAAATCTTTGATTTATGGATGATGTTTTAATTGAATGTTCTCCTGGTATCTCTGGAGATATGTTGTTAGGAGCTTTTTATGATTTAGGGGTGCCTAAAAAAGTTATTGAACAGCCACTGTTTGATCTTGGATTAAAGGATCTATATCAACTAGATTTTAAGGAATCAAAAAGTTGTTCAATCCGAGGCATCAAGGCAAAGGTTGAGAATATTGAGTGTAGTTCTATTAAAAGAACTTGGAGAAGTATCAAGGAACTTATTTTAAATGGCCACTTAGAAGATAAATTAAAAAAAATAATTTATGAAGTATTTGAATCTTTAGCAATTGCGGAAGGAAAAGTTCATGGCATTAAATCTGATGAAGTTCACTTTCATGAAATTGGAGCTATAGATTCATTGGTAGATATAATTGGAGTATGTGCTGCATTGAATTACTTAAATCCAAAGAGGGTTTATTGTAATGAACCAATGTTGGGCAAGGGTTTTGTTCAAACTGAACATGGAAAATTATCTGTACCACCTCCTGCAGTAATAGAGCTAATAAGACAAAAAAACATAAAGGTTTTATCAAGTCTTAACTCTATAGATGGTGAACTCTCAACGCCAACTGGTATTGCTTTACTTGCTAATTTAGTCGACTATCTTGAACCTCCTTCAAAATATTCTATTAACTCTTATGGAGTAGGCATTGGTAATCTAAAATTTACATTCCCTAATTTGGTAAGAGTTTATAAAATTACTTCATTTGAGGATTTTTCTATTAACGATAATGAACAAATTAGTCCAAAGTGTGAAGAGATATCTATTCAAGAAGCATGGATTGATGACCAAACACCCGAAGATGTATCTAATTTTGTGGAGAAACTGAGGATTGAGGGAGCTTACGACGTTTCCTATCAAGCTATCAATATGAAAAAAAATAGAATTGGATTTTCTATTCAAGTAATCTTGCCCATAGAGAAAAAGGAGTTTTTTAGGAGATTATGGTTTGATTATTCCAACACTATTGGGATTCGTGAAAGGACCCAATCTAGGTGGATATTACTTAGACGCAGAGGAGAATGTTCAACGACTTTTGGAAATATAAAAGTTAAACAAACTTTGAAACCAGATGGATCAATAATTACGAAACC
>CACBBI010000030.1 GCA_902537445.1 uncultured Prochlorococcus sp. | reverse complement strand
TCCCTATATGGAAAGAATGAATGCATCACTTATTTATTATAAAGGGTTTAATTTAAGATCTAATTACCGTCATGTAGATAACTGGCTTACCCTTTTTGAAGGGACAAGTGCTTATAGAGGCACTCAAGGAGATTTTCATACTCATTCTCATGATTTACCCCCACAAATGGGAGGATGCTATAAAGAAAGCAATGAACAACAGATTACTTTCTCAAAGCTAATAGATACTGGGGAGGGTTTAGGTAATTATGAATTAAACCAAAATTATGAGTCAAAATATTATGCAACAATTGCGCTTAAAAGAGTGATAAAGCATAAAGACAATTTACTAAAGGTAAACCCATACAATAAAGAATCCTTTGACGAATCATTGAGATCAGCTTTGAGTTATATGATCACAGGTGAAGTATTAATCCCTAAAAAACTTTCAGGAATCTCTCTAAGATACTTAAAAAATAGAATCTCAGTTCCAAGAGATATGCCAATTATTTCAGCAAGGTTATTAAGGCAATCATTAAATAAAATTGAATCGCTTAGTGATATCAATGAAATAGATAAGATACCTTTCAGGCATAGATATGATCAAGATCCTAAAAATTTCATTTCTAGTTATTATTAAAACTATAAATTTTTTCTTGAATCTATTTGGAGTAAATCTCTTATTTTTTGAACTTGACTTGCAATATTTGGATCAATAGATAATTTTTTTTCAACTTGTTCAATAGCATACATAACTGTTGTATGGTCCTTACCCCCAAACTCATCTCCAATTCTTGGTAGGCTTAGATCCGTACCATGTCTCATAAGATACATACCTATTTGTCTAGCTTGACTTACTGGTTTTCTCCTACTTGAACTGATCAATTCATCAGTAGAAACTTTAAAGAAATCTGACACTTTATTAATAACTTGTTTTGGAGTAACGACTACTCCAACACTATTAGGATCAAGCATTGGAGCAATTGATTGAACTGTCATTGGCAAGCCTGTTATTGATGCAAATGCAACAGCTCTAGTAAATGCTCCTTCCAATTCTCGAATATTCGAAGTGAATCTTCCTGCTATAAATTGAATTAAATCTCTTGGAAGACTCATCCTCTCTTGTTCTGCCTTTTTTTGAAGGATAGCTGTCCTCGTCTCAAGGTCAGGTGGTTGAATATCTGCGGTCATACCCATTGAGAACCTAGAAATTAATCTCTCTTGAATTCCCGACAATTGATTTGGTGGTCTGTCACTTGCTATAACTATTTGACTTCCTGATTCGTGAAGTGCGTTAAAAGTATGAAAGAATTCTTCCTGTGTATACTCTTTGCCTTCTAAGAACTGTATATCATCTATTAAAATCAAATCTACATTTCTATATTTATCTCGAATAGCTGTCATTCCATCTCTTCGGATACCACTAATAACATCATTTGTAAAAGTCTCTGTAGATACATATTTAACTTTTGCTTCTGGATCTATTTCTACTCGATAATGACCTATTGCTTGCATTAAATGAGTCTTACCAAGACCTACTCCTCCACAAATAAATAATGGATTGAATTCTCTCCCAGGAGATTCGGCAACGGCTAAAGCCGCGGCATGAGCCAACCTACTATTTGGACCTACAACAAATCTTTTAAATACGTAGCGTAAATTTAAACCATTAGGGTTTTTGAATTGATTTTTTGAAGAATTATTTTGATTATTACTAGAAAAAGATCTTGTTTTATGATGAACGTTCTGTTCGTTAAGTTTATTTTCATTTGTTAAATCACTGCTGGTATTCGTTTCAGATTTAAAAACAACTTTTACATCATGACCGCAGATTTCCTTTGCAGCTTTTTCAATAGTTTCACAATAATTCTTTCTCAACCAATCACTAGAGAATGTATTTGGGGCGATTAAAGTTAATAAGCCATTTTCAAAACAATTAAATTTAGCAGGCCTTATCCATGTCTCAAATGAAGGCTTACTTAAAGTTTTTTGGAGTAATTGTTGAACTTCCGCCCAAATAGGATTAGTTGCTTGCAAAGTTTTATTCTCTAGATTATTAATCTAGTTGGAATTTAATAATTGGCCATTATCAGATCACAAGATCACAACAAATTTAAAATTATTTAACAAAGTATCGACTAAATTTATAAAAATAAATTTTATATTTTTTAATAGGCATATAATTATTTTAAATTTCACTAAATTATTGGATAAAGCATTACTTATTATCATGGCGAAATGGCATGGTTTTGGAAGATGCAAAACAAGATTATCAAAAGATATAGGTAAAAGTAATTCGGCGAAAGTACAAAGTGTTATGACCAAACACACAATTTCAGTCGCAAAATTTCTTCAAGAAAACAAACTGCTTTATATTTCTCTTGCCATAACTGGTTTGGGAGTAGGAAATTGTAGAAAATGGTCTAGAGAATTAGGCATCAAAAAATTTAATTTGCAGGGGAAAGGCTGCTTGGGAGAAAAAATGAAACGGCAAATAATTATCAACAAAAAATTTTGTACAAGACATAAGATCAAAAATATTATTTTTATTGGTACTGACCTTCCAGATTTATGCCATCAAGATTTATTGAATACTCTAAAAGGGCTTCAACATAATGATCTTATTTTAGGACCATCTAACGATGGAGGATATTGGCTTATTGGTTTATCAGAAAAAATAATGTTATCACATACATATTTACCTTTTATCAACATAAAGTGGGGAACAGAAAATGTTCTTCAAAAAACAATTGATAATTTTGCTTCTAAAAAATTAAAATATAAGTTTTTAGATAAAAAAATAGATATAGATACAATTATAGATATTGGAAATAGAAAATAATCGAATTGTCAAAAATTTCAATTATCATTCCAACTATTAATGAAGCTAGTAATTTGCCATTATTGCTTTCAGACTTATCAAGTATTCAGAAAGAGGGTGAAATTATAATTGTTGATTGTGGAAGTGAAGATAAAACTATTGATATAGCTAATATATATGGAGCTAAAGTATTTATATCCAAAGAAAGGAATCGAGGTTTACAGTTAGATATTGGAGCTAAAAATTCAAAAGGAGAGTGGCTCATATTTATACATGCAGACACAAGATTAACTCATGATTGGTTAAAAAAAATAATTTCATTTTTAAAGAGAAACAAGAATAGTGTTTACTATTTTGAATTCAAAATTAATAACAAAAAGATAATTTATAGAGTCCTCGAAATTCTCGTAAATTTTAGAAGTAAATTTTTAAAACAACCTTATGGTGATCAAGGTTTAATAATTCATAGAACTACCTATTTTGAGAATAATGGTTTTAAAAAGATACCTTTGATGGAAGATGTAGATTTTTTAAGGAGATTAAACAATAAAAAAGATTTAAAACAATTGAATTTACCTATTTTTATAAGTTCAAGGAAATGGGAAAGAACTAATATTTTTCTCCAAGCGATTAAGAACTGGCAATTTAGAAGAAGATGGTTAAAAGGAGAATCGTTAAAATCTATATATTCTGACTACTACAAAAAATGATTAATTTGCATACCAAAAAGCACATTTAGAGCCTCTAGGTTCTAGTGTCCAACCTTGTCTTTTATAAAATGAAACCACTTCAGCATCAGCAAAAAGGGTTACTTTAGAAATTCCAATATTTTTCAATTCTTTTAGGAGATATTTCATCAACTCTTTCCCCAATCCAAGGCCTTGATAGACAGGGTTAATAGCTACATCCCAAACTGTTGCTTCTAGAATTCCATCGCCAGTACATCTTGCAAATCCTACTAGTCTGGGGAATTTATCATCATGAAGCCATAACCCAACAACCAAAATACTAAAATCTAAAGCTCTTTTTACCCTCCTTATAGGTCTTCTGCTCCAACCAACAGTTTGCAAAAGTTGATCTAGTTCTATTAGATCTAAATCTTTATTTTTACTACATACAAATATTTCTTCTTTATTTATTTGAGTAAACTCATAAGAATTTAGACCATAAAGATCTATCAGCTTATCCCTTGATATACTGTTCGATTTTTTTATTAACGATCCTTGGTTTCTAAAAATCATTAAAAATTCACGAATCCTTTTTGTTGAAGCTCAGAGAGCTGAAAATATAAACCCTTTTTCAGTCTCAATTCACTATGTGTTCCCTCTTCAACTAATGATCCCCCTTTTAAGACTAAAATCTTATCAGAACTTTCAATAGTTGCTAATCTGTGAGCTATTACTAATGCTGTTCTTTTTGACAGAATTCTTTCAAGATCTTTCTGCAAAGTAGCCTCTGTTGAGGGATCCATAAAAGCTGTTGCTTCGTCCATTATTAAAACAACAGGATTTCTAATCGCTACTCGAGCAACTGAAAGAAGTTGTCTCTCTCCAGAGGAGAGATTTCCTCCTCTTTCTCTTAGTAATGTATTCAAACCTTCTGGTAACTTTTTTAACAAATTATCTAACCCTAATTCGTTACAAAGATTTTCTAATTCAAGATTATCTACGTTCGAATTTAGTTTTAGATTATCTGCGACATTCCCACTAAAGATAAAGGTATCTTGCAAAACTACTCCCAACATATTTCTAAGAGTTGCAAGAGGAATATCCTTGATATCTATATCGTCAATTAAAATTTGGCCTGATTGAGGTTCATACAATCTACACAGTAGTCTTATTATGGTCGTCTTTCCTGAACCAGTTGGCCCTACAAAAGCCACGTGCTCTCCTGGATTGATCTTGAAAGATAAATTCTTTATGATATGTTCTCCTTCGTTGTAGAAAAAATTAACATTCTTGAACTCGATTTTGCCCATAAATTTTTTATTTACATTTTTAGCATTTTCTAAAAAATGTTTTGCGGAAGTAGAGTCCTTAATCTGTATTTCTTCATCCAATAATTCGTTTATTCTTTCTACAGCTGTTAAACCTCCTTGTATTTGAGTAAACCTTTCTGCAAGCTGTCTTAAAGGTTCAAAAAGTCTTTGGGAATATAAAATAAAAGTTGTTAATGTTCCTAAACCAATATTTCCAGAAGTAACAAGATATCCTCCAACTGCCAAAACCAAGGAAACTGCGGCAAGAGAAATCCACTCTATAAATGCCGAAATACTACTGTCATAAAATATTGTTCCATTAACTGCTTTCTTATAAGCAACTCCAGTTTTGGAAAATTTCTTGCTATTAAAAGCCTCTCTTCTGAACATCTGAACGACTTCTAAACCTTGAAGATTCTCTTGAAAATCAGAGTTGAGTTGAGATAATTCTTCCCTTACTTGATAATTGGCTCTTCTATAACGTTTTTGAAGCCAAATAATAAAATATGAAACTGGGATTTGAGTCAAAAGTAATAAAATCGCAAGACCTCGATCAATCGACAGCATTGTCAAAGAAATTACTATCAGACTGACGAAGTCAGCAATGACTCCAACTGCCCCACTACCAAATACCTCGGCTAAAGCATCAACATCATTTGTTAATCTCGTTAATAATTTACCTACAGGCATTTTATCGTGATACTTAAGAGATAAAGATATTGAATGATCAAAAAGTTCTCTTCTTATTCTCGCTGTCAAACGTTGTCCCACTGCTTGGATATTGTAAGTTTGGTATCCCTGAAGAACTAATCTGAATAATACAGTTATAAATAAAGTTAGGATTATGGCATTTATTGACTGCCCAAAGAAAGTTTTACTTAGCCAAACATCTGTAGTTTCGTTCTTAAGAATAGTAATTGCTTGACCAACTAATAGTGGTTGAATAGCTCCAGAGAAAGAAACAGGTAACAAAACTATCAAGATTAGATAGATTGTTTTTTTATCTTTAGTTAAATATTTACCTAACTTTTTAATCCTTCTAAAATCTTTAAAAAACATTTAGCTAATCTTCTATAAAGCATTAGTCGATTCTATTGATAAAATAGTATCTCTGAGATAATTATCATCTAACCTCAGAGATAAAGGATTTCCAATTAGTCTTGCAGTCGAGTAATAAAGATCATCTATTTTAATTAAACCATTCTCTTTAAGAGTCTTTCCGGTTGCAACCAAATCAACTATTGCCTCTGCCATACCTGTAATAGGACCAAGCTCGACTGATCCTGTCAAATGAACTAATTCTACTGGAATATTTAATTCTTCAAAATAAGATCTTGCTGTTTTTATAAATTTACTTGCTACTTTACAATTCGCTGGAAGGTCAGTTGGTTTTGAATAATTGCTATTTTTTTTAACCGCCAAAGACATATGACAACCACCAAATCCTAAATCTAATAACTTTGCGACTTTTAATTCAGATTCTCGTAAAACGTCATACCCAACAATCCCCAAATCAGCCTGACCATAACTTACATAAACAGGCACATCTCCATTTCTTACTAATAAAGCTTTTGCCCGTTTGCAATTTGATTCAAAGGTTAATGATCTATTATTTTCTTCCAACGCATCAGAGAAATCTAACCCAGCTCTTTTAAAAGTTGAAATTGAATCTTTTAACAGAGCTCCTTTTGGTAAAGCTATAGTAAACATAGATCAATTTCTTCCAAGGATTCTTCATTCTAAGTTAACAATGGAATTTAATAAAGCTCGAAATATAATCGGACTTAGAGTTTTAAGTGATAACGTTATTTGGTTATTGGTAAAAGATAAATCAGTTGTAGTTGTAGATCCAGCTGTTCACGAACCAGTTATTAGATATATAAATGAAAACAATTTTCACTTAGAAGCTATTTTGCAAACTCATCATCATTTAGACCATATTGGAGGAACGAAGTCTCTTATTGAAAGATGGCCAAATGTAAAGGTGATTGCCTCCTCCAAAGAAAAAAAACGAATACCTTTTCAAAATGTATCTGTGGAAGATGGAGAAACTTTAAATATCTTAGGTGAAGAAGTAAAAATAATTGAAGTATTGGGACATACAAGCTCACATATAGCCTTCTTTTTGAAAGGTGAAAATCCTGTTCTTTTTATTGGTGACACATTATTTTCTGGAGGCTGTGGAAGAATATTTGAGGGAACTTATCAACAAATGTATTCTTCACTAGAAAGAATCAAATCTTTACCAAAAAATACTCTCATATATTGTGCACATGAATATACAAAGGCAAATATATTGTGGGCATTGAATCTGAAGCCTAAAGATCAAGATATAAAAAATAAACTTTCGGAAGTTGAAAACAAACTTTCTCTTAATGAATTGACAATTCCATTTCTACTTGATGAAGAGATGAAAATAAACCTTTTCTTAAGAGCAAAAAATTTAGAAGAATTTATTTTTTTAAGAGCAAATAAAGATTTATGGGTTTAAATAGATAGGTATCTTCTTAAGCAAATGTCTCCCAAACAAGTAATTAAAACATCAAATGCTCCAGATCCAGTAGGACCTTATAATCAAGCAATTAAAGCTGGGGATTTTATCTTTTGTTCTGGTCAAATTGCTATCGACCCAGCTTTAAATGAAATAACATGTTTAGGTGATATAGAGAAGGAAACTATTCAAGTTTTAAAAAATCTCGCAGAAGTTCTTAAAGCTGGTGGAGCCAGAATAGAGGATGTAATAAAAACAACTATTTACTTAACTGACTTAAGTAATTTTCAAATTGTCAATAAAATATATAGTGATTTTTTTAATATAGATAATCCTCCAGCAAGGGCCTGTGTGGAAGTTTCATCTCTGCCAAAAGGAGTTTTAGTTGAGATAGATTGCGTCGCTTTTCTAGATTAATTTCTAATTATTGAGAAATTTGAAATTTGAACCAATTGTGCACCATAGTTGTATAGATTATTAGTTGATAATTCATCTTTGATCTATGTCAGCAGCAAAGCTTAATATAGATGAACTAGAAGCAGGTTATCCTTTATTTTGCAAAGCTCTTAGACTATTAATTTTAAAAGGAAACTCAGTTAAAGATATAGAAAAGACAGTGTGTTGGAGTCATCTTGAAACTTTAAATAGATGTCTACCTGGTAGATACAAGGCTCCAACATATTTAATGGCTTTAATCAAAAGAGATATTGATAAGCCAAATAATTATTAAAAAGGACTAAACTTCTAAATAAAATTTATCAATATCCATTGAAAAGTCTTTTTCCTTGTCCGATATTTCTTTATGATCTAAAAATATTGAAAGACTTACAAAATTCTTGCCGAAGCTGATATTTGGATAGACATCCCTTTCTTTACATAATTTCTCAATTTCTCCCATGAATTTACTAATTTTTGAGTATTGATCAAATTCAAATCTTTTTTCAATCCTCAAAGGTGATTCTCTTTCATTCCACATTACATTCTTTATTAAATACTAATTACACTATACCTTCAAGAAAGTTTCTCAATAAATTTTTGAAGTTAAAATTTTTAGTCACTCTCCCAATAATCGATAATACCGCCAATTGTTAAATCTGTTTGAACTTCTGGATTAGGGCATGCAAATCTAGCGGCAGAGCCACTAGAAGTAAAAACCCAGTTACCTTCTCTTGCTCCAACTGGATCAACAGCAACTACTTTCTTTCCTTTATTATTTTCTAAAATTCGTAAATTCATATGACCTAAGCCAGCGACTCTTTGAGTGCATACCATCCTTCCAAGTACCTTCATAATTTCCACAATTTATATCCTCCTTTTTTATGACTTGTCAGGATCCCAATGATCAATTATTCCAACAATCGTTAAATCGCTTGGATATGATTTACTTCCCGCTGCTTCCCTAGCTGCAGAACTTCCTACACAAATAACCCAATCTCCTGGCTTACAGCCAACAGCATCAACTGCAACTTTATTAGAAGAACCATCTAATACAACCTGCAGATGTTTATGTTCAAAACCAGGAATCCTATTGGTAGAAACAAGTGGTTTTACAACCTTGCAAATTAACATAATTAGTGAGCCTCCTCTGTTTTTTTATCTAAAGACATTCCAATAATTTGGGCGGAATGAATGTTGTCCCTATCTCTAATAGTAGAGCAAGTGTGTAACAACCCTTGATCAACTAAATTTTTATATCTAATTGATATCGCATTATTTACTCTTTCACAATCATTTATTGCCCTCTCTTTTGCGCCGGGTACTTTGCCAGAGTAATCAAATCTTATTACTACCGGAATAGGTAGATCTTGAGAAACATTTAATCCAGTAAAAATCTTCACTCCTACATCTAAATCTGGAGCCCCTTCTTCGACTGTATCTAAATGAGCAAAATAAGTTAAATTCCTGAGATGTACTTCTTTGAAACCTATACCTACTCCAATAAACCTCTCTGCATGTCCAATATCTTTATAAGAACCATTATGAAAACTCTTAACATAATCAATTTGAGAAATATTATTGATAATTAATTTATACGTAAATTTTTCCAGTCCACTGAGTTTATCTTTTGAAGATTGCTTAGAAATTGTCTGGCAAATTTCTCTTTCTGCATCCTCTTTTGAGAAATTTATTGTTGAATTATAAATTTCTAATGTAGAAATAGTTTTTTCTAAATCTATAGCGCCATCGCTAGTTGATAAATGTATTTTTAATGAATCAGTGTCTGTATCAAGTCCAATTAACATTAAATCCACAGAAGCTCCGCAGCAAAAGCTATTCTCTACAGCCTCTTTGAAAGCATATAATTTATTTCTACCTTCTGCTGCAGCTAACTCGTCATTACTCCCATGAGCTGCGCATCCCTGATGCAAAGGATCTACTGAACTAAAGTGATAAGTTACAACTTTTAAGTACCTGGTATCTTTATGAGCTTCATTAGGAACATTCTCTCTATATCTTTTATGTTCAGTTTTTACCCATCGATTAACGGTATTTTCAATATCAAACAGTGCTCCAGCATGGGATCTTCTTCTTACTGAACTAAAAGGTATTCTCATTACATAAGCAACTGAATGAGCTAATCTTCCATCTGAACAAGGAGTTATATCAAGTAAATGTATTCCACAATCTAAGAGGAATTTTTCAAAGTCTTCCGCATCCCTACTTCCAGCGGCACCTTCAAGTGGATCATTGTTAAAAAAATTGTCGCTTAGTTTCTCATGCTGTTTGAAAGCACACCATGCGTATAAAGCTCTCATATCAAGAGGTTTAACCCAAGATTTATCTAATACATGTAGGGGTAAATCTATTCCCAAATTTTTTCTTGATATTTTCTGTGCCTCATTTATAAAATCTTCGTGATGTTGAATTCGAGCTATTTCCTTGAGAGTTGGAACAATTTCATCAAAATCACT
>CACBBI010000029.1 GCA_902537445.1 uncultured Prochlorococcus sp. | reverse complement strand
ATAGTCTGTATCACTTCTCAATTTAGAGAATTTTGGAAGTAATGGCAAAATCAAAGAGTTAGATAGTATGCCTAATGGGGCTTGTATCAAAAAGTTTCCGTAAGCTAGTCCAGATGCTGCTCCTTGAAAACTTGAAGCGAAAAACATATCGATAAAAACATTAATTTGACTTAGACCTGATGAGATAGATGCTGGAATTATTAGTTTGAAAATCCTCCTCTCTTCATCTTTAAATAGATTGAAGGTTGACTTTAATCTCAAGAGACCAATTTTATTTATTTCCCAAATTTGAACAACAAACTGAATTAAAGTTCCTGTCAAAGTTGCAAAAGCTAGCAATCCCGTGTAAGTAAAGAAATGAGAAGATGTATTTTCTTGGTTAAAAATCCAACTTAATAAAATAAAAAAAATAGTAGTTAAGCTTGTTATTGCGGGGCTTATACTTGATAAAAAGAATTTTTTTTGGGAATTTAAGGCGCCAAAGCTTAATCCAATGAATCCGGAAAAAGGGATACAAGGTGTAAGTATTTTTAATTGGTAAGTGGCAATTGATTTAGCTTCGTAACTTAAATTGGGTCCTAATAATTCAATTAATAAACTGGAATTAAAGTATATCAATATAGCTAAACCAATTAATAATAATGAAAGTTTTATGCTTACTTGAGTTAGAACAATCCCTCCATTTTTTTTGTTAAGGGGAGTTAGAACTGCAACGACTGCGTTATGTAAGGGACCATTAATCCCTCCAATGATTATTAGCAAGAAACCTGGAATTATATAGGCATAATTAAATGCGTCGTATGTTACCCCAACTCCAAAAGCAGCAGCTATAAATATTTGTCTTATACATCCGGCTAATTTACTAAGACTAGTACCAAATGAAATTGAAAAAACATTATTTTTTAAAAATGAATGCATTTGGATTTGTCTAAATTTTTCAAGAAGTTTAAGTTTCAATTATATTTGATTTTTAACTAACGACATATTTATGAATGATCGGATAATAGAATTTGATCCATTAATTGAAGGGGTTTTAATCAAGAGGTATAAACGGTTTCTTGCAGATATAAAATTAAAGAGCGGAGAGGTAGTAACTGCTCATTGTGCCAACACAGGCCCAATGAAGGGACTTTTGAGTGAGGGAGCAAAGGTAAGAATAAGTGTTTCCCCTTCTCCAAAAAGAAAATTACCTTTTACTTGGGAACAGATATGTGTTTTAGATGCAAAAAATGAGGAGGTTTGGGTTGGTATTAATACTCTATTTGCAAATAAGTTAATCAAAAAGGTTATTGAGAAAAATTTGCTTGACGAAATAATAGGAGAAATAGAGACAATTAAATCAGAAGTTCCTTATGGAAAAGATAAAAAAAGCAGAATTGACTTTTTTTTAACTCCAAAATCTTCAAATCCTGATAAACGTAACATTTACATAGAGGTTAAAAATACGACTTGGATTAGAGAAAATGTAGCTCTATTCCCTGATACAGTAACGAAAAGAGGTCAAAAACACCTCAGAGAATTAAAGGAATTAATTCCTGAAAGTAAAAGTGTATTAGTACTTTGTATTTCAAGAAAAGACGCTTGTTTTTTTGCTCCCGGAGATGAGGCAGATCCCTTATATGGCAATCTTTTTAGAGAATCTTTAAGTGCAGGAATGATAACGATTCCTTGTTCCTTTGAATTTCATAAAGACCACGTATCATGGAAAGGAATTAAACCTTTGAAATAAATAAAATCTTGATATTTTGAAACTCTTAAAAAAAAAATTTTTTAATTTAACAGATATTCTTTTGCGACGCAACTATAAAATTGGTAACAACGACTACTAGACACTAATAAGTTTTTTGAGCAAAATTGAATATGAAAGGAAACAGCACAAACTGTTTTTTTGCAGATCTAATTTTTTTTTATGACCACTGCTTTGCAAACGCCTCAAAGGCGCTCTAGGTCCAAATTACAAGATGCAAGTCTTGTTAATGGACCTATGCTCCTTTTGAGGAGTATTCGAGGATTTAGTTCAAACCGCTCTATGTTGTGGCTTGCTACTGTTCCTTTAGCTTTGTTTGGTTTAGGTATTTTTAATCTCTCAGCTCATGCAGCTGATTTACCTGAGTTGAATGCAGCTTTTCTTGCTAACAATTTATGGCTTTTGATCGCTACTATTTTGGTGATCTTCATGAACGCCGGTTTCGCTATGGTTGAGGCAGGTATGTGTCGTTCTAAGAACGCAGTAAACATCCTTGCTAAAAACCTCTTTGTATTTGCTCTAGCTGTAACTTCTTATTGGTTTATCGGCTATTCATTAATGTACGGAGGAAGTGTTGCTGACGGATGGCTTTATTTTGGAGGCTTATTTTTTGATCCAACAGTTACCGCTGATATGGTAACTGATGCTGGATTGGTCCCAACTGTTGATTTCTTGTTCCAGTCTGCATTCGCAGGAACTGCGGCAACTATCGTTTCCGGTCTTGTTGCTGAAAGAGTTAAATTTGGAGAATTTGTTGTTTTTGCTGTTGTATTAACTGCATTTATATATCCAATTGCTGGTAGCTGGAAATGGAATGGTGGTTGGCTTGATTCTTTAGGTTTTGTTGACTTCGCTGGTTCTTCAATTGTTCACTCAGTTGGAGCATGGGCGGGTCTTGTAGGAGCTATGCTTCTTGGACCAAGGATTGGCAAATACTCTGATGGGAAACCACAAGCTATGCCAGGACACAATATGGCTATAGCTACTTTAGGTGCATTAGTTCTATGGATAGGTTGGTATGGGTTTAACCCCGGTTCTCAACTTGCTATGGATCAATGGGTTCCATATGTTGCTGTAACAACTACTTTGGCAGCAGCAGCTGGAGCTATTGGTGCAACTATTGTTTCAACATTAACTTCTGGTAAGCCTGATCTTACAATGATAATTAACGGAATCCTTGCTGGTTTAGTTAGTATCACTGCTGGTTGTGGTGATATGACTCTTGCTGGAGCCTGGTTCGCAGGACTAGTAGGGGGAATTATAGTTGTATTTTCTGTCGCAGCACTTGATGCCGCTGAGATCGATGATCCTGTAGGTGCATTCTCTGTTCACGGAGTTTGTGGTGTATGGGGTACTGTAGTTATCGGTCTTTGGGGTACAGCTGTACAAGGTGATGGAGCAGGTATGGGATTGTTCAATGGTGGAGGTATTACCCTTCTTCTAGTTCAAGCTCTTGGTGCCGCAGCTTATGCTATTTGGACACTAGTTACTTGCTGGATTGCCTGGTCTGTAATTGGAGGATTATTCGGTGGAATCCGAGTATCTGAAGAGGAAGAGACTCAAGGCTTAGATATAGGAGAGCATGGAATGGAAGCATATCCAGACTTTGCATCTGCTAAATAATCTAACTTAAAATTGATTTAAGAAACCTGACTTATGTCAGGTTTCTTTTTTTTTACGAAAATTATTTAAAACGTTGTAATATAGAAAGATGGATACTCAAGCTTTTAGAAGATCCCTTCATCATTCTGATAGGTACAATAGAAGGGGTTTCGATTCTCCAACAAAAAGAGCTCAGGCGTTAGAAGAAGCTTACCAAAGTGATTTGATAAGTTCTATTAGGGATAATGATTTTACTTACACTAAAGGCAGACTAAATATTAAGTTGGCACAAGCCTTTGGTTTCTGTTGGGGAGTTGAAAGAGCTGTTGCAATGGCTTATGAAACTAGAAGACATTACCCAAATGAGAATATTTGGATAACAAACGAAATAATTCATAATCCCTCAGTTAATGATCATTTAAGAAAAATGAATGTAAAATTCATCTCAGCTAAGAATGGAATTAAAGATTTTTCTTTAGTTTCTAATGGGGATGTTGTTATACTTCCTGCTTTCGGAGCTACTGTTCAAGAAATGAAACTCTTGCATGAGAAAGGTTGTCATATCATTGATACAACTTGTCCATGGGTTTCTAAGGTTTGGCATACAGTTGAAAAACATAAAAAACATGTTTTCACATCTATTATTCACGGAAAATTTAAACATGAAGAGACTCTAGCTACAAGTTCATTCGCAGGTAAATATTTAGTTGTCCTAGATCTAGAAGAAGCGAACTACGTTTCTGAATATATTCTGGGGAGAGGTAATAGAAATGAGTTTATGAACAAATTTGCTCAAGCTTGTTCTAATGGATTTGATCCTGATAAAGATTTAGATAGAGTGGGAGTTGCAAATCAGACAACCATGCTTAAGAGCGAGACTGAGGAAATTGGAAAGGTTTTTGAAAGGACGATGTTAAAGAAATTTGGACCAGAAAACTTAAATAGTCACTTTTTAGCTTTTAATACTATTTGTGATGCAACTGAAGAAAGGCAAGATGCAATGTTCTCTTTAGTTGATGAAGACCTTGATATTTTAGTAGTTATTGGAGGCTTCAATTCTTCGAATACTACTCACTTACAAGAAATAGCAATTACTAAAAATATTTCTTCTTTTCACATTGATACGCCAGAGAGGATATCAGTTAAAGAAAACTCAATATTTCATAAACCACTAGGATCAGAATTAGAACTTAAAAATAATTTTCTACCTAGTGGAAAAATCAATGTTGGAATTACCTCAGGTGCATCCACTCCTGATAAGGTTGTTGCAGATGTTATTGAAAAGTTAATTGATATTGCTTCCTGAATTTGTTTTTCATTTATAAATTTGCTTAATTTTTTTAATTTATTAGTCAGATAATTCCAAAAGATCTACTTTATTAACTAGAATAATGAAAAATTAATGAAGTATGGAAGACAAAGCACAAACTAATCAAGTTCAAACTGCAAGTATGAATAGAACTAAAGCGCCCCAAAAAGTTGAAGTTGTAGTTGCCAATTCATCTTCAGGGTCAGAAGTTAATATACTTGGAGAACTATCGATTTTTGTTTTAAGAATAGGTTTTTGTGCTTTGATGATTCATCATGGCCTAGAAAAACTTCAGGATCCGCAGGGTTTTGCTGAGTTTGTAGTTGGTAAGTATTTCCCATTTTTGCCTGGTGATCCTGTTATTTGGACTTTTGGAGCAGCAATTACTCAACTGGTATGCCCAGTTGGATTGGCTGTAGGGATTTTTGCGAGGCTTTCTTCTCTTGGTCTATTCTCCACCATGGCATTTGCAGTTTATTTTCATCTCCTTGATACTGGACTTGAAGGTTTTCCTCTGGCAGTTGTTGAAGGTCATAATTATGCTTTCGAATTGTCTTTTATATATGGGGCTATTTCTCTCTACTTTCTATGTGCAGGTCCAGGCAGGCTATCTTTATTCAGAAAAACTAACAAAATTACATATTATCCAAAATCAACATAAATTTAATGTAAAAAGTGCCTTTTTTGCGTAAATACCATTGAGATTCCTTTTAAATTACACATATCAATACTTTCTTGGTCTCTTAAACTTCCTCCAGGTTGAATAATAGCTTTTATTCCATATTCATTTGCTAGTTCTACAGTATCTGCAAATGGGAAAAACCCATCGCTAGCCAAGACAGCATCAGAACATAACCCGCCAGCTGCTTTTAATGCAATTTTTGCTGCTCCAACTCTATTCATTTGTCCAGCTCCAATACCAATAGTTTTTTGGTCTTTTGCAATAACAATTGCATTAGATTTCACGTGCTTACAAATTTTCCATGCAAAACTTAGATCTAAGTTAATTTGATTACTCGGATTTTTATTAGTTACTGAAATCCAATTTTCAGTTTTTTCTTCACTATCGTCAGTATCTTGAACTAGTAATCCTCCCATTATTGATTTAGTAGAATTTTGATTATTTTTTGGAAGTTGATCTTTTGAAAACTTTAAGATTCTTAAATTCTTTTTAACTTTTAAGATTTCTAAAGCTTCCTCATCAAAAGATGGAGCGACGACACACTCTAAGAAAATATCTTTGAGATGAATTGCGGTTTCACTATCAACATTTGAATTAAAAGCAACTATTCCTCCAAATGCACTAACAGAGTCGCATTCCAAAGCATTCAAAAATGCTTTAGAAGCTGAATTACTTATAGAAGCACCACAAGGATTATTGTGTTTTAAAATAACAGAGGCAAACATGTCGGTTGTAAGTTCATCTTTTTCTGTGTAGCCAAATTCTAAAACTGTTGAAAGTGCCGACTCTAGATCTAATAGATTGTTATAACTTAAGTCTTTACCTTGTAATTGTTCTGCTGAGTTCCATCCAACGTTATTTAAACCATACCAGAAAGCTTTTTGATGTGGATTCTCCCCATATCTCAAGGTTTTGATTAGTGGATAAGATTCAATATATTTGGAAGATTGTAAATCTCTTTCTTTTCTTATCCAATTAGATATTGCAGTGTCATAGTCTGCTGTATGTTGAAAAGCTTCAAGGGCTAATTTTGCTTTATATGAGTCTTTCAATTCACCTTTTTTACTTTCTTCAAGAAAGTTTTGATACTGACTAGGATCTACTAAAACGGAAACATCTTTATGATTTTTAGCTGCAGAACGAATCATAGATGGCCCTCCGATATCGATATTTTCAACAGCATCTTCCCATTTAGCTCCCTGATCTACAGTTTTTTTGAAAGGATATAAATTTACAACTACTAAGTCAATTAACTCAAGATTGTTAGCTTCTATATCTTTTTTATGTTCCTCATCAGTTCTTTTAGCTAATATTCCCCCGTGTATTTTTGGATGTAAAGTTTTAACTCTTCCTCCAAGAATTTCTGGAGAATTAGTAAAATCAGCAACTTTAATAACTGGAATTCTAGCCTCTATAAGATGTTTGGCAGTTCCTCCACTTGATAGAATTTTATAATTAAATTGCTCTACCAATTCCTTACAAAATGGGATTATATTTTTTTTATCAGAGACACTTACTAAAGCTAATGGAGACATTATGGGAAAGTTTACTTACTTAAGAATATAAACATGAAATACGATATCAATCATGAATTTGTCTCGATTAGCTCTCAAACTGCAACTCATAGAATTATTTTGATGCATGGTTGGGGAGCTGATTCAGATGACCTTTTAACATTTGGAAAGGAGATGACTGAAAAAATAAATCTTGATTTTGAGGTAATTTCTTTGAGGGCTCCTGGATTACACCCAAGCGGTCAGGGAAGACAGTGGTATGGATTATACCCACATGATTGGAATGGAGCTGAGGTTGAAGTAAATAAACTTTTAGTTACATTAAGAAAAATGGATACTGATCAGATTCCACTGAAAAAAACAATTTTGTTGGGGTTCTCTCAGGGGGCGGCAATGGCAATTGATGCGGGATTTAAGTTAAATTTTGGATTAATTGTTGCTTGTAGTGGTTATCCTCACCCCAACTGGGTCCCGGGAGAAAAATTCCCGCCATTGATTATAAGTCATGGTTTATTTGATGACGTTGTGCCTATAGATGCTTCTAGGACTATTTATGAAAAGGTAAAGATTAAGTCTTCTAAATTTTGTGAATTATTAGAATTCGATGGATTTCATCAAATTGATTCAAATTTAATTAATTTTATAAGTTCAAATATAAGTAATATTTTTTAAACAAAAGCATATTCATATTCTTCAATCTCTTCCCAATCATCTGCAGTAAGTTCTAGGCCCTCAAATATTTTTTCTTCACCAATTCCTTCAACTACAACTTTTAGCGATGGAAATAGAAAATGATTTTCTTCAGCATATTGGGCGCTAAATAACCCTTTTTCACCCCAAAAAAATCTATCAGTGGTGTGTTCATTTCTTCTGACATTGAAAACTGAAGGCGCAGAGAGACCATTTTCAGCTATGAATCTTCTTGCTGCTGTAACTGGTTTATGCTTGCCAGTTTCGATATGATAAATAGGTACATGTGCCATTACTCTTTGGCCAGCCAATCTTCTTCTGCTGATTCTTTTTCTTTTTTTTGACATTGATTGGTACTCCTGAAATTATTAATGAGATTAGTCTTATTTATTTTTACTAATCTTATATATGTGATTTTAAATTTACTTCAAATTACATAGAGGACCCATCAACCCCTGATGTAGCTTAAAATATGATTAAATATTCATATTTAAGGCTGGCTAAAGTCAGACCTCTTTATATATCTTAATACTTTTTTCATATTTTACAAGCCCTTTTTCAAGTTTTTTTTAAAAAAAATTCTCAAAATTTCATTCATTATGAATCTTTCAAAAAAATTTGAAGAACTAATTTTAAAGCAGCTAGAAAGTTTTGGTTGCTCAATGGGCGTGACTAATTTAGTTATTTATCTTGCTTCAGCTAACCAAGGAACCAAAGCATCTTTTGAAATGATTGGTCAATGGCCACATATTGATAGGCTACTTACTTCAATAGAAGATGATCCTTCACTAAAGGTTTCATCGCCTAATAGAAGATGGTACCCGCTACAAGAAAACGATATTCTTCTTGGTGTCCTTAGGGTAGAAACTGATTTGAAAGGGGGGAATTGGCCAGTATCACTCGATTCTAGATTAAAAGCGCTTTCAATATCTTTAGCTAAATGTGTCTCTATCGAATTAGAACGTCAAAATAAAAATGAAGAAGTCAATTATTTAAAAAATCAGGTCAATGTCATAATTCATCAATTAAGGAATCCATTAGCTGCTATTAGGACATATGCAAAATTATTAATAAAAAGACTTGGTTCAGATGATGATTCTATTGAAATAGTACAACGCATGATAATAGAGCAAAAACAGATTAATCAATATATGGATTCTTTTGCGCAATTAAATTCACCTATTAAACTTCCTTTAGAAATTGGAGAGGAAAGATTATTATTACCACCAAATTTAGATAATAAAAAGGTAATAACTGTTCAGAGTTTATTGAGGCCAATATTAGAAAGAGGTAAAGCTAATGCGGCCTTAGAGAGTAGAGATTGGACTGAACCTTCTCTTTGGCCAGATTGGACTATTTCGCCATTAAAGGCAAAATATGCTGTAATTGCTGAAATTGTGGCCAATTTATTAGAAAATGCTTTTAAATATGCCCAAAAAGATGCTGAAATTGGAATCGCAATTAGGAGTAATGGACTTTGTATATTTGATGATGGTAAAAAAATAACGAAAAATGAAAACGAGAAAATTTTTGAAAAAGGTTTTAGAGGATCTGCGGCTAAAAAGAAGGAAGGCACTGGTGTGGGACTTTTTTTGGCGAGGAAATTAGCAAAACAAATTGGAGGAGATTTGAAATTGCTGGAAAATAACTTGATTGATAATTCTGAGAAATCAAAAAATCTTAAGAAGAAAAATATTTTCTTTTTAGAACTACCTATAAAAGAATTGCATGCATAAACAACATGGCGGTTTCAACTAGTACAACACTTGCACCGCAGGCATCTCCATTGAAGCCTCCAATTTTATTACCCAGTATGTTTGGGATAGAATAGCTTAGAAAAATACCAATCAAAATAAGAATTAAAAATTTAATTAATATTGCTTGGGATGTAATTGAAACTAATTGGTATGAAATGAAAATTAAAAGAAAAATCATGGAGATCAAAGATTCTTTTTTAAATCCATTCCAAAACTTTTTGTGACTAATAGATTTTTTTTTATAACTCATATATTTAAACTTTTCTATAAAAAATAAATTTGAAAATCTTCCCCAAAATAAGCATATAGGTAAAACAAAAATTATTAGGTTTTGAATTTTCAGTATGCAAGCAATTTGAATTAAAGTTATAAAAACTAAAGCTTGAACGCCAAAGGAACCAACTTTACTGTCTTTCATGGCTTTTAAACGTCTCTTTTTACCTGCAAAAATACCATCGAAAGTATCCATCAAACCATCGAGGTGAAGACCACCAGTAATTAAATATCCCGAGGCCAAACAAATTAATGTAGATGCATAAATTGACCAAGAGTTTGTTATTAAAAAAAGAAAAATATAACTCTGTATTGTTCCAATAAAAAATCCTAAAGGCGGCGCAAATTGTGCAATATTTTTAAATTCGGGATTAATTAAAGGTATCTTTGGAAATGTCGTATAGAAAATCCAAGAGCCTGCAAAATTTTTTATTAAATATTTTTTGATGAGATAAAAATAGATTCAATATTAAATAATAGGCTAGATTAATGAAAAAGGATCAAAAAATTTTATAAATTATCGTGTTTGAATTTGAAATTACATCGAATTGTACTAATACAGCGGCAAGAACTGGTATATTTCATACACCAAATGGTGAGGTGAATACACCAAAATTTATGCCTGTGGGTACTTTGGCAACGGTTAAAGGAATTTCATCTAAGCAGTTAACCTCTACAGGATCACAAATGATTCTCTCAAATACCTTTCATCTTCATTTACAACCTGGAGAAAAATTAGTTAAAGAATCTGGCGGAATACATAAGTTCATGAATTGGCCTAAGCCTATTCTTACTGATTCAGGAGGATATCAAGTTTTTAGTTTGGCTAAATTAAACAATATTTCTGATAAAGGAGTGGAATTTAAAAATCCAAGAGATGGTAGTCATGTATTTTTATCACCTGAAAAAGTAATACAGATTCAAATGGATCTTGGATCGGATGTCGCGATGGCTTTTGATCATTGTCCTCCGCATACAGCTAACGAAAATGATATTGAGGACTCTTTACAAAGAACTCATTCATGGTTGCAAAAATGTGTCGAGACTCATCAGAAATCTAATCAAGCATTATTCGGTATAGTTCAAGGTGGTAAGTATCCGAGATTGAGAGAATATAGCGCAAAATATATAAGTTCTTTTGATCTGCCTGGAATAGCAGTGGGAGGTGTAAGTGTTGGCGAGGCAGTCGAAGAAATACATAGTGTAATTAATTACGTCCCGAAATTCTTACCAATAAATAAACCAAAATATTTAATGGGAATTGGCTCTTTAAGAGAAATTTCTTTAGCTGTTGCAAATGGATTTGACATATTTGATTGTGTTTTGCCTACAAGACTAGGAAGACATGGGACTGCATTTTTTAATGATGAAAGATTGAATTTGCGAAATGCTCGATTTAAAAATGACTTTTCTCCAATTGACAAAACTTGTAAATGCGAGACATGTAAATCCTATTCTCGAGCATATTTACATCATCTAATTAGAAATGACGAAATATTAGGCCTAACCCTCATAAGTTTGCATAATATTGCTCACTTAATAAGATTTACCAATGCAATTTCTAGTGCAATTAGAGATAATTGTTTTACAAATGATTTCGCTCCTTGGAAAACATCCTCTATTGCTCACTATACGTGGTAACGTCTTATCATAATTAATTAAATTATCAAAAAAGGTGCTCATTCTATTTAATACATTCGCTGAATTGCCTGAGGCTTACAAGGCCTTTGCTCCAACTGTTGATGTCCTGCCACTTATTCCTTTATTTTTCTTTTTATTGGTATTTGTTTGGCAAGCTGCAGTTGGATTTAAATAAAATTCTTTTAGTTAAGATTGTTTTTATTAGAAGGGATTTTCAAGTAAAATCGCATCTCCAGAATTATCTACGGCACTCTCTATAAAATCAGCAATTTTTAATGCTCTTGAGGCTTGCTCACCATCTACCTCAGGTATTTCTTCGCCTTGAACGCATTTAAGAAAATGCTCCAGTTCTGCATAAAGAGGTTCAATGGAGGTTGTGCTAACTTCTTCGACATATCCATCATTTCTATAAACTAATTCTCCATGTTCCGCTGAGTATGATTCATGAGACTTTCGATGGATTTGTAAAGAGTGATTTAAGAAATCAGTTTCTACTAGGCCATTTTGGCAGTGAGCACTTAAATTTCTTATTTTTTTGTGACTCATTTTGCTTGCAGTTAGGCTTGCAATAACATTATTTTTAAAAACTAAAGTAGCATTGACATAATCTATTAATCCTTCACTATTTCTTCCTCCAACTGCTGCTAATTTTTGTATTTTTGAGTTGACAAGCTCCAAAATAAGATCAATGTCATGAATCATTAAATCCATTACTACAGATACATCATTTGCTCTGTCTGCATGAGGACTGTGCCTCCTTGCTTCTAAAACAACAATTTCTTCATTATTTACTATTTTGTTTAATTCTCTAAAAGCAGGATTAAATCTTTCAATATGCCCAACTTGTAATAGACAGTTATTTGCATTAGCGGCATCTATTAAAGATTTTGCTTCCAACTCGTTAGCTGCAATTGGTTTTTCAATGAGAACGTTAGCACCTCCCTTGAGACAATCTAGTCCTACTTTGTGATGAAGAAGTGTTGGGACAGCAATACAGATAGCATCAACTTTTGGAATTAAGTCCTTATAATTTTTGAACCATTCACATTGAAATTGGTTTATAGCTAATTTGCCTCTCTCTTCATTTGGATCTGCGACTCCAATGAGATTTGCATCTTTGAGTAAACTTAGCACTCGAGCATGATGCCAGCCCATATTCCCTATACCTATGACTCCAACCTTTACGGGTGATGAGGTTGGTTGCATAATTTAAAATCCATATATTTATTATCATTATCCTCTATAAGGAGTCAAATTTAGCTTTTGGGAAGAGTTATTTTAACACGATCAATTTTTGGACCTGACATAGAAATAACTTCAAATTTAATGTTATTAAAATCTAAAACGTCACTAATCTTTGGAACCATTTGAAATTTTTCCAGCATAAATCCAGCAAGGGTATGATAATCAGTCCCTTCTGGAATAGAACATCCTAACTTTTTATTGATTTCAATAATTTCTGATTTTCCAGCTATTGACCATTTTTTAGAGAAATTATCTAACATTCTCATGTCTGAATAAATTCTATTATTGAGCATTTCCTCTCCAACTATTTCGCCATT
>CACBBI010000028.1 GCA_902537445.1 uncultured Prochlorococcus sp. | reverse complement strand
AATCTCCATTTTTAAAAATTGAAAATAACGATTTATTACTCCACACATCTGCACTGTCTCTGGAGACATAAAAAGGTAAATCTCCTATTAGCTTAATATTTCTTGACTTTGCAAAGTTTTTAATGGAGCACCATTGCTCATCAAGATGCCACTGTATTAATTTTTTAATAAGTATCTCTTCCTTATTTTTCTTAATCCACGATTTTAAGAACCTGTTATTTTTTATTTTAAATTCTTGAGGCCATTCCCACCAAGGCAACATATTAAATTCCTCTCTGATAACAACAAATGTTGCATAATCCTCAACCCATGAATTTCTACTGATCCATTTGTTAAAATTATTTTTTCTTTCTTCAGATTGTGAACTCCAACCTTGCAAAAGGAGTTGGCCTAATTTCTTTGTTAATTCATCAGCAATATCAAATTCAAAATGATCCTTATTCTGATTTGTTGGACCTAGATTTTCTTTATTTGAAATGAAGATAAAACCTTTTTCGATTAAATCATCTATATCCAAAAACCATGGGTTTAGTGCAAAACTAGATGGAGAGCTATATGGAGAACCTGTAGAGTCGGTAGGCGTAAGAGGTAAAAATTGCCAGTATTCAATTCCATGCTTATGTAGTTTTTTTATCCACTCTTTAGCTCCTTTACCAAAAGTTCCACATACTCTTCCTCCCGGAATACATGTTGGATGCATAAGTACGCCTAATGATTTTTTTGCAATAATTGAATCTATAGGCATGTTTAAATATATTTTGATCTTTTACACTTAAAGTGTTTTCCCTTCTAAATTAAACCATATACAATTTTTATTTAATTGACAAATATAATGCCTGGTTTTAAGTCTAAATAAATATAAATTCTAATTTTTAATCAATAGTTTTTTGCTTGATTGTTGTGAATTTTGAAAACATCTAGCCATTATCTTTTGCGAAATTCACATAAACGACTACGATAAGAATATAGTTTTATGGTGCAAATTTCGTGACAAGTTTTATCACGGCAATGCAGAGTAAAGAATCGAACTTTAATCTAACTAATAGTAGATTAAGACTAGTTAGTGGGACAACAAATCCTAAATTAGCTGAAGAAATTGCATCATACTTAGGGATTAAAAATGTACCTTTAATATCTAAAAGATTTGCAGATGGAGAACTTTATGTTCAGATTCAGCAATCTATTAGAGGTTGTGATGTATTCCTTATCCAACCTACATGCGCCCCTGTAAACGATAGTTTAATGGAGCTTATGATCATGGTCGACGCATGCAAAAGAGCGTCTGCAAGACAAATAACGGCTGTAATTCCCTATTTTGGATATGCAAGGGCAGATAGGAAGACATCAGGAAGAGAGTCTATAACTGCAAAACTAACTGCCAATTTATTAGAGAAATCAGGAGTTGATAGAGTTCTTGCTATGGACTTACACTCGGCTCAAATACAAGGCTACTTTGATATTCCGTGCGATCATATTTATGGCTCACCTGTATTAATTGATTATCTAGAAACTTTAAATTTAGAAGAAATAGTTGTAGTCTCTCCTGATGTAGGCGGGGTGGCAAGAGCAAGAGCATTCGCAAAATTAATGAAGGATGCTCCGTTGGCTATCATTGACAAAAGGAGATCTGCGCATAATATCGCTGAAAGTCTAACCGTTATTGGAGAAGTCAAAGGTAAAACAGCTATTCTTATAGACGACATGATAGATACTGGAGGTACAATTTGTTCTGGAGCAAATTTATTAAAAAAAGAAGGAGCTAATAGAATATTTGCATGTGCCTCACATGCTGTATTTTCTCCTCCTTCTTATGAAAGATTAAGTACTAAGAATCTTTTCGAACAAGTTATTGTTACTAACAGCATACCAGTTATATATAAAGATAATTTCCCACAGTTAAAAGTTCTTTCCGTCGCAAATATGTTGGGGGAAGCTATTTGGAGAATCCACGAAGAAAGTTCTGTTAGTTCTATGTTTAGATAAAAGAAATTTTATTTATAACCCTTGTAATTTCTTGAGTCTCTCAGTTTCAATCTTAAATTGTTTTTCGATCTTTTCAGGAACATTATCAGGACACACTTGAAGAGCTGATTCAACTAATTGCAAAGATGCAACAAATTGTAATTGTTTCATATCTACTGTTTGTTCTTTCTTTCTCTCTATTATTTTCCCTCCATGTTTTTGTGAAATTACTGATGCGAAAGTTGCTGAGGCAACGTTTAATGTTTTTGGGAAATCCAAATCAAATCCTTTTCTTGTCGCATTACAAAGAAATGAAACACCCATCCCATGATATAAATCTAAATCATCTTTATTGGCAGGCGGATTCTTAACTTTTGCATTTACATTATTAGATTCATTATTTATATCAATTAAAAAAGATGAAAAAATTAGAGATATTGCAAAAATTTTAAATATTTTTAAACCCATAATTGATTTGTTGTTAATTCATCTTATTAAAGATAACATTTTTTATTTTTTAAAATAAAACTGCCATGAGAATTTATTGAATAATTTTAATTTCGTGATGATTCTCGACTATTTTTAGCTTATTTTTGTTCCATGAATATATAACCCTAAATCTATAATTATCAGAATCTACAAGTCTTGTATGTTCAAGTATATACCAATCTTCGTAAGAAGATTCAAAAATCATTTCATGTTCGTCGACTTGCTTAATATTTGAAATACCTTCATCATTACTTAAATAAAAATTTTCCCTGTTAAGTTGATGGCCTTTTAAAAATGCACGCATTTCACCTCGTTCTTTATACTGGGGATTTTCTTCAAAGAAATTATATTTTTTTTCTGGGTACCAAGTGAATTTATAATGCGACTCCCATTGTGATTTACTCTCGAGAGCTTGAATATTTATATTCATACTTAAATTATAAGTTTTTTGTTTTTCATTGAGAAAATAAGTTCTATTAGATTTCCACAATCCAATATTTCTAGAAAACCATCTTTTTAAATTACTATTTAAATTGATTTCAGGAGGGTTTTCACCAAAATGTAAATTTTTTTTTGGATTAATAGCAACCATTTATAAATATGTCCTATTTATTTAATAGCCTATCTGTAAAATAAAAAAAAATATCTTAAGGTGTTTATAAGGATTAACAGCTTTTCAACACTTCAGAGGAATTCATTTGAATGATAAAAAAGAGTTAAAATTAATACTTGTGGCAGCTAGAAATCAACTTTCTAGTAATGATATTAAGTCCCTAATTGCTTATTTAGAATCAGATGATTGCAAATTTGAGATATCTCTTCAGATTTCTGAGCCCACAGAGCAGCCAGAATTACTTGAATTACATAGATTAGTAGCTATTCCTGCTCTTATAAAGGTTTCCCCAGCTCCAAAGCAAATATTTGCTGGCAGTAATATTTTCTCTCAGTTGCAAAAATGGTTGCCAAGGTGGACACAGGAAGGCTTAACAAAAAATCTTGGGATTAATTTGCAACCATCCAAAATTGATTCAATAAGAACTCAAAAAGAATTTCTATTGGAAGACGAACTTCTTGTTTTAAGGCAAGAAAATGAGACATTAACTAAAAGAATAGAATCTCAGGAAAGATTATTAAGAATGGTCGCGCATGAATTAAGAACTCCCTTAACTGCGGCTACTTTGGCTATTCAAAGTCAAAAACTCGGACAAATAGATATTTCAAAATTACAAGAGGTAATTAAAAGACGTCTTGAAGAGATTGAACTCTTATCTCAGGATCTTTTAGAGGTTGGAACAACTAAATGGGAAGCGTTATTTAATCCTCAGAAAATTGATTTGGGTAATATTAGTGCTGAAGTAATACTCGAATTAGAAAAATTCTGGAGATTAAGAAATATTGAAATTGACACTGATATTCCATCTGATCTACCAAGTGTATTTGCAGATCAAAGAAGAATGAGGCAAGTGTTTTTAAATTTAATTGAAAATGCTATTAAATTTTCTAAAGACTCTGGATCTATAAAAATCACTATGATTCATAAGACAAATCAATGGGTAGAAATAACAATTTGTGACAAAGGTGCAGGAATTCCTTTGAGCGAACAAAAAAGAATTTTTCTGGATAGAGTTAGACTTCCACAGACTTCTGAAGGAACATCAGGATTTGGCATAGGGTTATCTGTATGCAGGAGAATAGTACAAGTCCATGGGGGAAGAATATGGGTCGTATCTGACATTGGTGTAGGTTCCTGCTTCCATTTCACAGTTCCTGTGTGGCAAGGACAAAACAAAGAGCAACAATACTTGACGAAAGGTTAGCCTTACTCTTAGTTTTTAATAAGCTGTCATGCTAATTTCCTGGCCCCATCGTCTAGAGGCCTAGGACACCTCCCTTTCACGGAGGCGACAGGGGTTCGAATCCCCTTGGGGCTATTATTTAAAAATTTCAAACTATTTTATTGCAGATTTTGCTTGCTTATCTACAGCAATTAAATTTTCTGACAGATCTTTTTTTAGTCTTTTCTCTATCATCCCTATTGGCATCCACTGACAACCTTGAACAGTAAGATCATATATTAATGAATTTTTTGAAGTATTTTTAATATTTTGAATTTTCCAACTACCCTCAAACTTCCTGAAATCTCCTCTTATCAAATTAAATTTTAAGAGGCCAAGCTCCTTATCTTCAAATAAGTCTATAGTTACTTCAGCAGAAAATTTCATGCCAAGGAAATCCTGAGCCCCAACTTGTTTAAGGTGTACGTTATTTCCCTTCTGAAATATTTTTTTGCTCGATAAAAGATTTGGGATGTAAAGATTTAGTCGATCATAATCTGTTAAAACACTCCACAAAGAATCGAAACTTGCAGAAGTTGTAAGTTGAGCTGCCAGACGTCTTGTTCCGCCAGAAAGCTTTTCCATGGTCTGCTCAATTGTCCTGAAATCATCGTCTTTGTAATGATTCATTGATTCTTGAGGATTGTTCATACAATGAATTTTTAATTATATAAAATTATTTCTGTGTAACTATACTGATAAAAACAACAAATACTGAAAAATAAAAATAATTTCATCTATATATTCCGATCTCAAAACGTAACCATTTTTGTGAAATCACTACAAATTAAACTACAAATTGATAATCTTTTATAAAAGAAATTTAAAAAATGTATTCACAAGCAAAAGTAATCGCAGGGGGATTAGCTCATATACCAGTCGTGATAGCTGTTTTTTATTTTATACTGACAACTTTTAATAAAAGAGCTATAAAATTTGTTGAACAAGCAAAAACAAAAAAACCTGAATCAAAAGTTGAGGAACCAAAAAAAATAGCTGTTACTAAAGCAGAAAGTTCAAAAATAGAGGCTCCGAAAACAGAACCTTCAAAAGTGGCAAAGAAAAAACATGCAGATGTTCCAGTCAATATTTACCGCCCTAAGACACCATACGAGGGAACAGTTATTGAAAACTATAGTCTTCTCAAAGAAGGAGCAATTGGTAGAGTTAATCACATAACTTTCGACCTTAAAGATAGTGATCCATTTTTAAATTATGTAGAAGGTCAAAGTATTGGTATCATGCCTGCTGGTGAAGATGCTAATGGTAAACCTCACAAATTAAGACTGTACTCAATAGCTAGTACTAGACACGGAGATGACTTTAATGGAAATACAGTTTCCCTTTGTGTAAGACAGCTTCAGTATGAAAAAGATGGTGAAACTATTAATGGTGTCTGCTCTACTTACTTATGTGATATCAAGCCTGGAGATAAAGTAAAAATAACTGGCCCTGTAGGTAAAGAAATGCTTCTCCCTGACGAAGAGGATGCAAACATTGTTATGTTGGCCACTGGAACTGGAATAGCACCAATGAGGGCTTATTTAAGAAGAATGTTCGAACCAAATGAAAAAGAAAAAAATAAATGGAATTTCAAGGGTAAAGCTTGGTTATTTATGGGTGCTCCAAAATCAGCTAATCTGTTATACGAAGAAGATCTTCAAAGATATCTTTCTGATAATCCAGATAATTTTAAATATACAAAAGCTATTAGTCGCGAGCAGCAAAATACAAAAGGTGGGAGAATGTACATTCAAGACAGGGTTTTAGAGTCAGCCAATGAACTTTTTAATATGATTGAAGATGAAAAGACACACATATATCTTTGCGGATTAAAGGGTATGGAGCCTGGAATAGATGAAGCAATGACTAAGGCAGCAGAAGAAAAAGGCTTGAACTGGTCAGAATTAAGACCTCAACTAAAAAAAGCAGGAAGATGGCACGTAGAAACTTACTAAATCTTTGATATTTAGATTTAAGTTTCACCTATTCAATACTTTTTGGTTTAGACACAATATGTAGCTAATATTTGAAAAAAAGAGGATTTTAAATAAAGAATACTAAAAAGATGCCTTCAACTTTAAGTAATCCTCTAAGATTAGGTTTACGGCAGGAAAGAGTTATATCTCCACAATGCTTAGTAATATTTGGTGCTAGTGGAGACCTTACTCATAGAAAATTAATACCAGCCTTATTTGAACTCTATTTGCAAAGAAGAATTCCTAGTGAATTTGGAATAGTTGGTTGTGCGAGAAGGCCTTGGACTGATAATGAGTTTAGAGAAAAGATGAAAGTAAAGTTATTAAATCAAATATCTGGTAAAGAAAGGGAGTGGGAACAATTTTCTAATTATCTTTTCTATGAACCAGTTGACTTGCAACAAAGTGATCATGTCGTAAGGCTTTCTAGAAGATTAAATGAAATTGATAAAACACAAGCTACTCATGGAAATAGAACATTTTACTTATCAGTATCTCCGAATTTCTATGCAAGTGGATGTAAAGCTCTTAAAGCAGCTGGCCTTTTAGATGATCCTAAGAAAAGTCGTTTAGTGATTGAAAAACCTTTTGGAAGAGATTATTCAAGTGCAAAAAAATTGAATAAGATCGTTCAGAGTTGCGCTGAAGAAAGTCAGATTTATAGGATTGATCATTATTTAGGTAAAGAGACAGTTCAGAATATTCTTGTTTTGAGGTTTGCTAACACTATTTTTGAACCTATCTGGAACAGAAATTATATATCAAGTGTTCAAATTACTTCATCTGAAACAGTGGGTGTTGAAGATAGAGCAGGTTATTACGAAAGCTCAGGTGCTTTAAGGGATATGCTGCAGAATCATATGACTCAAATGCTTGCTGTTACTACAATGGACCCTCCTGGAAAGTTTGAACCAGAAGCAATAAGAAATGAAAAAGCTAAGGTTCTTCAAGCATCAAAACTCGCCGACGAAAATGAACCGTGGAATTGTTGCATAAGAGGTCAATATGTAGAAGGAGGAAATATTTCAAATCGACTCAAGGGATATAGGCAGGAAGATGGTGTTAATCTCAATAGCACAACAGAAACTTATATCGCGACAAAAGTTATCGTTGATAATTGGCGTTGGCAAGGGGTTCCTTTTTATTTGAGAACAGGTAAAAGACTACCTAAAAGACTTGGAGAAATAGTCTTGACTTTTAAAGACGTTCCTGTTCATTTATTTGAATCAACAATAATAAATCCTGCTCCGAATCAACTTATCCTTAGAATTCAGCCAAATGAAGGTGCTACTTTCAAATTTGAGGTAAAATCTCCTGGTTCTGGAATGAAATCAAGACCTGTTGAGATGGAATTTTCTTATGATGAATCATTTGGAGAACCCTCAGATGAAGGCTATGTAAGATTATTAGCTGATGCAATGCTTTCTGATCCAACCTTATTTACTAGAAGTGATGAAGTAGAGGCAGCCTGGAAACTTTATACGCCATTAATAGAATTGATGGATAATTCTCCTTGGAAGTTACCTATTTATAATTATGAATCTATGACGTGGGGACCTCCTGAGTCTGATCAATTAATTTCAAAAGATAATATTTTCTGGCGTAGACCTTAAAAATGAAACCTCAACTAACACTTCAAACCCCATTAGAGCTGCCTTATCAGGAAATTTCTAATTACCTTAATAAATTATGGATTTCAGAAGATAAAGATAATAGTGGAGCTAATACTTTTACATTAATGGTCTGGCAGCCTGCCTGGCTAGAACAGTGCTTGGTTCGAAAAGGATTAGTAAATGGACCAATTACTGGGAATTTAAGTCCAGAGATTATTGAAGTTGCTAAAAAATTTATATTAGATCAAGGACTTCCTATCACTACTTCCCTTAGTAGTGAAGAATTATTGAATTTGTTGAAGGGAAATTTATCTAATAAAGACTATGAAGATTTTAGAGGACAATTTTTTGAATCAACAATAAGTACATTGAATCCAAGAAGATTAATAACTCTAGCGCCAACATTAAATAAAAATTCAGAAATCAAAACTTTTGTATCCGCTTACTGTCCACTAAGTGATACTCCAGATATGCAACCTATATGCGGGGATTTAGTTGTTATAAGAGGGGACTCGGCCTCAATATCTAATAAAGGATTAAAAATAATTGATGAATTATCCATTGATGAATTACCTGCATGGTTGTGGTGGAATGGAAGCTTGGATGAATCGACTGAAATCTTCGAATATTTTACTAATTATGGTCTACGGTTAATAATTGATACTGCTCTTGGATCGCCTAAAAGATGTTTAAAAGTTTTAGATCAATTAAATAATTCAAATAAAGCTATTAATGATTTGAATTGGGTTAGATTGAAAAATTGGAGGGAATCATTGGCAATGATTTTTGATCCGCCTTCGAGGAGACCAATTTTAGAGCATATTACTGATATTGATATTGATATCGGAGGAGATCATATGATTCAGGCTTTGTTTTTGATTTCATGGATTAGTGATAAACTTGGATGGTCTTTTCTAAGAGTTCAAAGGGATAAAGAATCAACAAAAATAGAGTTTGAAAGAATTAATGGCGAAAAAATTTCTGCATCAATTAATCCCTTATCTTTGGGAAATCCAGGCATTCATTTGGGACAAGTTATAGGATTGAGGCTGATTTCAAAAATTAGTGAGGTTCAAAAAAATAACACTTGCGTAATACTTGGCTGTGAATCAGTTGAATGTATGAGACTTGAAGCAGGGGGAATGGCTGATATGGAATTAATAGAACAAGTTGTTCCAAAATCTTCTTCCACATCAGAGTATGATGTTAGTAAATTATTGGGAAGTAGTAGAGGAAATACCAGTCCTCTTTTTGAAAATTCCATTAAAATAGCCCTTCAAATATTTAATGGTTTTAAAAACTAGTAGATGCCTTGTGTAATATCTTCTCCTTCAACTGATAGTGGGAAAACTACATTATCTCTTTTGCTATCTTGTTGGGCGTTCTCGAAAGGTATAGAGATACAAACTTTCAAGGTTGGCCCAGATTATCTTGATCAACAACAGCTTAGTTCAATTGGTCAACCTATTTGTAGGAATTTAGATATTTTTTTAAGTGGTGAGGAATGGGTTCAAGAAAGTTTTTTTAAACATTCTTTGAAATATGAATTCTCATTAATTGAAGGAGCAATGGGTCTATTTGATGGATTAGGGGCAACAACCTATTCCAGTACAGCAAATATCTCTAAACTTCTCAATGCTCCAATAATTTTTATTGTTAATGCTAGTGGTCAAGTAGCTTCTCTTTTGGCGACTATTCGAGGTTTTAGGAATTTCGATAGTGAGTTGTCAATTGTAGGAATTATATTTAACAACGTTAATTCAGACAGACATAAAAAATTAATCAAAGAAGTTTTTAAAAATGAAGATATCGAAATTCTTGGTTTTTTACCATCTGATCCAAAAATAACTTTAAACAAAGCTAATTTAGGTTTAATATCTCCAATAGATAATGGAAAAGAAATTGATGTTGAATATTTTGCAAATTTCGCCGAAAGAAATCTTGATGTGTTTTCCCTTATTAAATTCCTGAAATCTCCTCAAAAGAAAATATTTAATTCTGTCAATTTTAAAGATTACAAAATAGACAAAAGTAAACCTATCGCAATTGCAGAAGATAAAATCTTTCATTTTCAATACCCCGAAACTAAGGAGTTTTTGAGTGAAATGGGCATACCATTGATTTCATGGAGTATTTTTGATGATGAAGAAATTCCTAACGAGGCTTCTTCTTTAATTATTCCTGGGGGGTTCCCTGAAAAATATGCTGATCATATAAGTAACTCTACAAAAAGCTTAAGTTCGTTAAGGAAATTCCGCAAAAATGGATTTATATATGCTGAGTGCGGAGGGATGATGATTTTAGGAGACTTTATAAAAGATGAAAATGGTAATAATCATAAAATGAGTGGCATCCTGCCTTTTAGATCAAAAAAAAGTAAACTTTCAGTTGGTTATAGATATATTGAGGGTTTAAAAGATACTCCGATCATTAAACGAAATCAATTAATTAGAGGACATGAATTTCATTATTGGGAAATTGAAAATAATTTATCTGAACTCGACTTAGGAAAAGCTAGGCATCAGAAGAAACTTTTTTCTTCCCCATGGAAAATTAGATCTTGGGAAAACGAATACAAAAATGAAGGCTTTTTTGATAAAAAATTACATGCAAGTTGGATTCACTTACATTTGCCAAGTTCTCCAGAAATTGCAAAAAACTTTATAGATGCCACCCAAATTACTTTTTCAAAGCAATATTAATTTATTATCAAATCAAATATTTTGAGAGGAGAACCTAAAAAAAACATTCCAGGTAAAGTTATTAATGGTCCTAAAACACTCCCCACCATGACCTCAATTTTTGTATGACCTAGGGTTTCTTTTAACAGTAATTCAGATTTAGGGTCTAGTTTTTTTGATAGATTATTAATTTCTGCAGCTTGAATCCCAGCTGATTTTCGAACACCACTAGCGTCATACATAACTATTAGTGCCATAGCAACTGACAATGCGAATATTGAGCTATCAAATCCCAATTCATAACCTATACCAGATGAAGCACCAGTTATTAAGGCGGAATGACTTGAGGGCATCCCACCTGTCTCGAACATAATTCCAAATCTTATCTCTCCAGTTGAAAAGAAATTGAATACAATTTTAAAAAATTGAGCTAGCAAACAGGATAATAGGCTCCAGAAAAGAACTGAATTATTAAAAAAGGAAAAATACTCAGACATAAATTAAAATTATTATCTGTCTCTATTTGTTATAAAGTCGGCTAACGATATTAGATACTTTGCATCTGCACCCCAAGGTTCAATTGCTTTTTTTGCTTTTTCAACTAAATCAAATGCTCTTTTCTTTGACTCTTCCATTCCAAGTAATTTAGGGTAAGTAGTCTTGTCAGCTAAAAGATCTTTGCCGGCAGTTTTACCAAGCTTTTCACTGCTGGAAGTTAAATCAAGAATATCATCTATTATTTGGAAGGCTAAACCAATTCCCTCTGCATATGTTGTCAGAGCTTGTAATAGTTTTTCGTTAGCTCCTGCGATCATAGCGCCTGTTCTTACGCAGGCCTTTAATAAAGCCCCAGTCTTGTGAAGATGAATATATTCGAGAGTTTCAAGGTCGACTTCTTTTCCTTCGCATTCCAAATCAACAACTTGTCCCCCGACTAGGCCTGGAGCACCAGCTACTAGGGATAATTCGCCAACTACATTTAATAATCTATTTGGATCGACTCCAGGGCTTCTTAAAGAGACCATTTCAAAGGCCCTTGTTAATAAAGCATCGCCTGCAAGAATAGCTATTGCGTCTCCATATACTTTATGATTTGTAGGCCTACCTCTCCTCAAGTCATCATTATCCATAGCGGGCAGATCATCATGTATTAAGGACATTGTATGGATCATTTCTATTGCTACCGCAGTAGGAACTGCAAGAGAGGGTTCTCCTCCCGCCAGTGCGCAAGATGCTAAACATAAAATTGGACGTATTCTTTTCCCTCCAGCTAAGAGGGAATATCTCATTGATTCTCTTAATATTTCTGGATTCTCAGGGCCCAATGAGAAATCAAGTGCTTCTTCAACAACCTTTTTTGTGTTTTTAAGATATTTTTCAAAATCAGAAATACTATTTATAACTTCAGTCATTTTATGCCTTTAGTAAAAAAAAATTCATCTTGGGGTTTATGGCAAAAGGTCATTAAGAGTTGATGATAAACCAAATTTTTTTTGCCAGCTAAAAATAGTATTTACAAGTAACATTGTTACTGTCATTGGTCCAACACCTCCTGGTACAGGTGTGTAAGCAAATACTTTAGAAATGACATCTTCTAATAATACATCGCCACACAATCTGGTTTGATTTTTATCAGAACTTTTTAATCTATGTATTCCAACATCAATAATTACTGCTCCTTCTTTCACAAAACTCGAATCAACAAGATTCGGTTTTCCTGCAGCCGCAATTAGAATGTCGGCTTCTCTACAAACTTTATTCAAATTTAATGTTCTAGAGTGAGTAATTGTTACCGTGCTATTTAGATTCAACAACATAAGCGATAGGGGTTTCCCAACAAGCAAACTTCTTCCTATGACAACAATTTTCTTACCTTCAATTTTAATATTTTGGGATCTTAATAAATTAATAATACCCGCTGGTGTGCATGATCTCATCGCAGGCTCATTTTTTACTAGTTTGCCGATGTTTATCTCATTTAGTCCATCTACATCTTTGCCTGGATTAATATGGCTGATAAGTTTTTGCTCGTTAAACTTCTTTGGGATGGGAAGTTGTAGTAACATTCCATCAATATCTTTATCAGAATTAAGTTTGATTATTAATTGTTCAACTTCTTTTTGCTCTACACTATCTTTTAGATGAAAAATAAAGCTCTTTATTCCAATCCTTGAACAAGCTTTTTCCTTGTTATTAACGTAAACACCACTCGCGGGGTCTTCACCTATTCTTATTACAGCTAAACCGGGAGCTCTTTTTGCAATTTTTTTATTACTAGAGATATAGTTAGTTAATCTTTCCTCAATTTCGAGAGATAATTTTTTACCGTCTAATTTTAATGACATTTAGAAAAACATCTCCTTTTTATACCTAGGATGCCTATAATTTTAAATTATTCAAATAGATTTATCTATATTCTGTGCAAAACATCAAAACTACCTTAAAGAAATTGTTTTATCTGTGGAGGCGAAGCCAAGTCCCACTAAAACAACCCATTAAAATTTCAAGAATAGATAATCTCATAATTTTTTTAGTATGCATTTTAATTTCAATAATTTCCTCTTATAAACTACTTCTTATCTCGCCTTTAAATATCCAAGATATTTTTTCTTGGTTTTTGAACTTTACTGAAATACTTATTTGTTCCGGAGTTTTGATATTTGTTTCAAAAAAAGAGAATCCCACAATTTCTTCAAGACAGATCTT
>CACBBI010000027.1 GCA_902537445.1 uncultured Prochlorococcus sp. | reverse complement strand
ATTATGTATAAAGCCAAGGTCAAATGGATTCCAAAAGCTGAAGAATTTTGAATTAAAAATAACCCCAGAACCAGAAATTATTTATCCATTACTTGCTGCCAGCGGAGAAGAAATTAATAGAATCAGATTCAATGGATTAACAGATAATTTAATTATTGAATCAATAAGCGAAGTTGAGACCATCAAACATCCAAATATAATTGATGTGGTAAAAAATAGAGATTTAACATTACCTTTTTGCAGAAGTATCATAAACAGAGATTTACAAGGGGCATTAGAGGGATGGATGCCAAATGGACAGCACGATCCCTCTGCAGTTGAACTTGCCCAAGAAGCATTAGCAGGAAGTTTTAATAACGCATTATCGTTTACTTACCAACTTATAGAGATTATTCAAGATCGGGTTAAATATACAAAAAGACATACAGGTCCTGCATGGCCAGCGAGCAGAACACTTAAAGAACGTATAGGTTCATGCAGAGATTTAGCAATGCTAATGGTTGAAGCTTGCAGGTCTATAGGTATCCCAAGTAGGTTTGTAAGTGGTTATCACTTTGAAGATCCGTTACCCTCTGAGTTGGATTTACACGCTTGGGCTGAATTATATATTCCAGGTGCTGGTTGGAGAGGTTTTGATCCAAGCGGAAAAGGATTAATAGATGATAGATATTTAACATTGGTATCCTCTTCAAAATCTAATTTAACCTCTGTAATTACAGGAAACTTTATAGGAAAAAATAATCTAGAAAATACTTTATCCTGGGAAATCAAACCTCTTGAAATTAAATAAACACTAAATTTTCAATCTTTTAAAATAACAAAAATTTAAATAATAATATGTTTCTTTTTTAGTGTTAATTGATACGTTCTTAGATATATATATCTGTTTTCATTTGTTTAATCTTTAAAGAAAATTGAACTCAAGTTTAGAAATTCCATTTATCAAATCAAATAAATCAAAAATGTTTGAATTGATAAGTTATGAAAAATTTCGTGATACAAAAGATGTCAGATTTTTTGATATTAGTGTTAATGAATCAAATTATAGAGATCTAGTTATTCACAGTGGTCCAGCGGTTAGTCCTCCAAATGATGAAGATTTTAATAATTGGCAATTTTACATACATCACAATCAAGAAGATAATCTATTAGCTATCTCTGGGGGTAGAACATTTTTTCTTGTCAATTTTGGTTGGGATTATCCTTTTTATAAAGTTAGATTAGAATCTTGCGGATATATTTTAAGGATACCTAGAGGAACTTTTCATAGATCGGTATCTGACGAAAACGGTTCCGTCGTTTTAAATCAAGCCATTAGAGATGAAGGCGGTACAGTTGAATCTGAATTCAAAGTTACCAATAGCAAAGATAACAAAAAACTTCTAGATTGTATAACTAATTTAGAGCCTAGATTTAAAATTTATAGTGTTAAATAATCTTAAAAAGGGATTCTAAATTTATTCAACGATTTAAAAAATTATCTATTTGATATAAAATAAAATTAATCAAATTTTCAAAATGAAATTTTTTAGGTTTTTAAAATATTTTTTATGCATAACTTTTTCTTTCTTAGTGTTATCCTCTCCAGTTTTTGCTGGGGCTAATGTTGCTGTTAAAGGAGAAGGAGATGAAGTACCAAGTTATGTAAGATCTAATATTACAGGATATAATTTCCATGGAGAGGATCTTCATTTGTCTTCTATAGCTGGAGCAGTGGCAAGAGACGCAGATTTTAGTGATGTTGATTTACATGGGACAACCTTAACCCTATCTGATTTAAAAGGTTCTAATTTAAATGGAATCGACCTGACTGATACTCTTTCTGATCGAGTTAATTTCCAAAAAACAGATCTTAGAAATGCTGTTTTAATAAATATGATCGCCTCAGGTAGCAGTTTTGCGGGAGCTCAAATAGAAGGAGCAGATTTTTCTTACGCTATTCTTGACAGCGAAGACCAAAGAAATCTTTGTGAAATTGCTGATGGGATCAATCCCACAACAGGAGTTTCAACAAGAGAAAGTCTTGAGTGTAGTTAGAAATAGAATTATAAGTAAACTTTCTTACCATTATTAAATTTATAAATTCTTTGTTCATCATCTTGAAATATCATTTCACCATTTAATTTGGATTTCTTAAATTTTGAAAGTCTTGCTCTGTGTATATTGGATTTTCTATTAATATTTTCTTCGTTGTCATAAACCCCAATATAAATATTTATATTAGGATTTGAAAAGGTTTTTTCTTCCTCTCTTAAAAAAATCCTGTCAATATTTGTTTGCGTGCTCTGCAGTTTATTTTTAAATTTATCTAATTTTAGATTCTTTGGTTTTTTAGAATTAATTTTTTTGTAGCCCAAAAAAATAACTCCTAAAATTAGAAAAACCAAAAATATTTTCATTATTTAATTTTTATTTTAATATCTACGCCTAAGTCACTTTTAGTAGTTAATATCTCTTTTTTTATGATTCCGTATGTAAAAATTTTAGATAAAGTTTTTAAAGATTTAAAAACTAAAAAAACAATAAATAAAAAGAAAATAATAATGTTTTCTACAAGTAGATTTTTATTATCTAAATTACTCATATAAGTCTTAAGTCAATTATTTTTAGTAACTATTTGCATATGGTCCGAAAAATTCACTGGCGTCTCTTCCCATTACTTTAGCAAGATTTAAACTTTTATCTATATCCCATTTAGATGCCATTCCATAAAGAATACCCGCTGCAAAAGAATCACCACATCCATAAGAATCAACCTTTAATTTTTTGTTTTTAAGAGCCTTATATCTTCCTCCTGGGAATATTATGCCTCCCTTCTCTCCCTCGGTTTTAATGGTATATTTGGGTTTTAACGATAATTCAGAAAAAGAAAAAACTTCTCCGGGATCAAGATTACTGCCTATTAATCCATCTAAAAGAACATTTGAATTATTAATTGTATTTAATCCTACCCTTGGTGTTGTACACAGTATTGAAGCTGATCTAGCCATTTTAAAAATCTCTGAATCAGATGCAGTAATAAAAATTCCGTCCATTTTTTTTAAAATGTTCCATTCTAAATTGTCTTTATGAGTTGGAGCTAACCTTTCTCCGATAACTGTTATTGCTCTTTCACCTTGAGAGTCAATTAAACTAAATCCTCTTCTAGTTGGTTTATCACGCCAAGCTACATGCAACTTAATTCCCATATTTGAGAGAATCTTGAAACACTTATCTCCATAATCATCATTACCTAATGACGTAAAAAAATGAATTTGGTTTAAAGTTAAATCAGAAAGTATTTTCGAGATAATAGATCCACCACCAGCTGGATACTCAAGGGACTTTTCAGAATGAGAAATGACTCCTGGTTTTGGTAATTGATCAACCCTTAAAAAATTTATCCACTCAACATGACCAACAACGGCAAAATTTAAATTTCCTTTTTTAAATTTATAGTCTTCAACTTTATTATTCTTTTCAACAACCATAAGCTTTTAAATACTATTATTAAAAGAAATATTTTTGACAAGTGAATTCATTTAACATTTTAAAAGATAATAAACAGTTACTATCTTTTCTTTACCTTTTTCTATCAATTTTGGGGGCTGTTCTGCCAATGCTGGCAAATTTCGAATTTGCTAGGGAATATGGAAACAGCTTTGATATAAATAACTTCATTTCTTTAGCGAATGCAAACCCTGCAGCTCAGTCAATTTCTAGAGACTTATTGGTAGGTGCAAGCGCTATTTTTATATGGATAGTAAATGAATCAAAAAAACTAAACATGAAGAATATGTGGGTTGTATACATTGGAACTTTTCTTATAGCCTTCGCATTCTCTGCACCTTTTTTCCTATTTCTAAGAGAGAGAAGAATTATTGAATTAGAAAGGATTAATTAAAATAATCTCTTAAATAGAATTGCAAATGCAATAAAGCAACAACATGAAATGAAAAGCCAGATTATTGAAGCATAACCAAATATATCTAATATTCGTCCCGAAATAAATGGTCCAAAAAAATAACCCATAGCGAAACATTGTGATAATAGAGCAAGTGCAAAACCTTTTTTGTTTGAAGGAGCTATTCTGAAAACGACATCTGTTGATGTTGGAAGAAATGAAGCAGTCCCTAAACTTACTAATATCAATGAAAAAGAAATTAAATAAAAAGCTGGGATATTTAAATAACTAGAAATAAATAATAAAAATGAAGCGAAAGAGAAATTTATTAAACTAAATTTCAAGCCATATAATCTTCCTTTCTTAGATATCCAAGAACCGACAGGCCATTGTAAACACAACAATAAAATTAACTGAATAGAAATTATAAGACTAATAATTTCTTTGCTTAATGCATTGCGATATACTCCCCCTTTAACAAGATCCAGAGGCAAAGTTACTTGAATCAGAGCTAAAGAGGTAGTTATCAATAAAATAGATAAAATTATTATTATTGAATTTTTATTCCATTTCAATTGTCTCTGATTAATTGGATCTACTAATTTTTTTTGGAAATTTTCTAAGTTACTTTTAATAGAAGAACTATTTCTAAATATTAAATATATGATAACTATCATGCAAAATATATCATTAATAAAAATTGATTTAGAATACAAAAAATTCGTCATATAACCCCCTAAGAATACCCCCAGAAATATTCCTAAAGCCTCCGAACTTCTAACAAGAGCATACGCTTTGCGTGTTTCGATAGGATGGCAAAAATAGGGTACCCCAAACTCGGCAGCAGGCCAATATATTCCTGCAGCAGCCCCAACAAGTGATTGTCCAATTATGTACAAAAAAGTATCTCTAGAAGAAATGAGGCATAAGCTAGCGGCAATACTTATTATTGAAGAAGAAATTATTGGAAATTGTATTTTCCCTGTTTTATTAAGATAATTACCTGTAAAGAGTCTTGTTAGAGTTCCAATTATTGCTGAAATGGTAAACCCCAAGCCAATATCTGTTGCCGATAATCCTAGGTTATTAAAAATAAGTGATGTTAAATAAATAACACCTCCTGCTCCAAATGCAGCGAAAAATCTTATCTTGGTTATTAACCTCAAATGATATGGAAATTGAATCCACCAATTTTTGCTAATTTGTAAACTATTTGGACTAATCACTAGTGAAATACATTTTTATAATTTTTTTTAGTTTTTGTGGTTTATTTTTTAATAATGGCTTAAAGGCTGCTGAAAAGATAAATATTAAGTTTGAAGAGATGGAAATCCCTCTTACTATAGAACAATTATCAAAATTAGAAAAATACAAAGATGATTCAACAGAATTAATTGATTGGTTAAAAAAAAATGGATTTATAAGAGTTTTTGAATTATCAAAATTTTTAGAATTTCCAGTTTTCAAAGAAGAGGGATTAAATAGAGAAATATTAAGAAGTTGGATAGGGCGTAAAATTCTTACAGAATTAAGCAAAAGCATTAAAGTTCCAAATGACAATAATGGAACAGAAATATATAACACTATAGAAAATTTATTAGATCAAAAAAAAGAAGTTTCAACTTTAGAAATCATAAAGGCATTACCATCAGAAGAAATTTCAATAGATATTGATAATTTAATTTTAATAATTTCATCTTGGAAAAATGAATTATCAATGCAACAAAAACTTTTATCCAAATTAAGTAAACTTGAAAAAACGAACCATAATTTCTTTAAAAATACTGAAAAAGAATCGACTCAAAAACTAATAAAAATTGATAAAAAAATTTATGCCCCTCACCGAGTGAAACCTTTTGAAATTGAAATATGGAAAAACAATAAAACAAATGATGATAAAGAACTGGTAATTTTTATGCCAGGACTTGGAGGCGAAATTAATAATTTCAAATGGATAGGCAACGAATTGGCTAAAAGAGGTTGGCCAATATTATTCATAGATCATAGAGGGAGTAATTTAGATTCATTCATAGAAGTTCTTGAAGGTAAGGAAACAATACCAGGAAGTGCAGACTTTTTCTTATATAGAATTAAAGATTTAGATGCTGTATTAAAAGCTCATGAAAATGGAGAATTTGATTTACCTAATGATTCTTATATTTTAATGGGACATTCACTTGGTGCTTTAATAGCACTTTTATATGAAGGCAATAAACCTACAGATCAACTAGAGGAAAATTGCGATTCGGCATTAAAAGATTTTGCGGTAACAAATTTATCTAAATTACTTCAATGTCAGTTGAGCGAAATACCATTCCCTAAGAAAAATAACACTAATAAGGCCAGTGCGATTATAGGTTTTAATTCATTTGGCAGTTTAGTATGGCCAAAAGAAAATAGTACAGGCATTAAAACACCAACTCTTCTAATAGGTGGTACGTTTGACCTTATTACACCCTTAATGAATGAACAATTTAGAGTCTTTTCTGCTTTAAATAATCCATCAAATAGATTTTTAATTATTGAAGGAGCAAGTCATTTTTCTCCAATAAGAATTAATAAAAGCTATGAAGAAAAAAATGACGTCTTCAAAATAAGTGAATCTTTTATTGGTTCAGAGCCAATATTAGTACAAGATTTATCTAAGAAATTTATAGTTGAATTTTTAAAAAATATTAAAGACCAAAAGATCCCTAAAGTAGTTAAAAACCAAAGAGATTTAGGACTTGATTTCCATCTTTTAGATCTTGAAACAATAAAAGAAATTTCTAAAAATTAGTACTCTATTCGTGGATCTAAATATGCGATTAAAATATCCACGAAGATATTTAAAGAGACTATGAGCATAGAGGTAAAAATTACAATTCCTTGAACCAAGGTATAGTCTCTTTGAGAAATAGCTTCATGTAATCTTAAAGCAATACCTGGCCATGAAAAAGTTACCTCGAACAATAGAGCACCTCCTGCTAATGAGGCCATAGTCAAGCCAGAAATAGTGACAATTGGTAATAGAGCATTAGGCAATGCATGGTTTAAAAATATTTTTTTCCTTGATATTCCTCTACATATAGCAGCATTTACATAATCACTTTTTAATGTCTTATCCAAATTTACTCTTAATGAGCGGCTGAATATACCACTTAATAAAAAGCCAAGGGTAATCGAAGGAAGTGCGAGATGATAAAGACTATCTTTCAAGGCAATAATATTATTTGAAAGAATACTATCTAAAACTAGAAAACCTGTAATTTGAGGTTGTTGTTTAAATATTGGAAATCTACCTCCAATTGGGAAAATATTATAAAATACAGAAAATAATAATTGCGCTAACATTGCACCCCAAAAAGGAGGGATCGCATATGTGGAAATTCCTAATATTCTCGCAAAATAATCAGTCTTTTTCCCTCTATTTCTTAAGCCAAGTAATCCCAATGGAAATCCTATTAGTGCGGCACTTAATATTGAAAAGAATCCAAGCTCAAGACTTGCAGGAAATGACTTAATAATAATATTAAGGACAGGCTCTTGGGTACTAAGAGATTGGCCAAAATTTAAGTGCAATATATTTTTAATATATGAAAAATATTGATTTATCAAGGGTTCATTTAGCCCCAATTTATTTCTTAGAAGTTCCCTAGAAACCTCATCTGCACCAGATCCAAGTATTGCATCGACAGGATCACCGGGAGCAACTCTTAATAAAATAAAAACTAATGAAGAAATTATCCATAACATTATTGGTATTAATGAAATTTTTAATAGGGAATAATTTAGTATTTTATTTAAATTTCTACTCATTAATTAACTCAAGATCACTCAATGAAATTATGCCTGCACCATTAAAAATAGGTTTTGATATTTTATTTTGTGACCATGCTTTTTGAGAGGATATCCAAATAGGAATATAAGGTATTGAACGTGCTGCTATTTTTTCAATTTCAACAAGTTTTTCTAATCTTTTAATTCCACTTATTTTTTCACTCTCAAGAAATAAACTTTCCACTTTATTAGATCCCCAAAAACTACCGCTGTAAACTGATTCTCCTTTTTTACATATGCCATCAACTATTTCATTACAACTTAAAAGAGGGGTGAGATAGGCCTCTGGATCTGAATAAGCCCCAGTCCAATCAAGAAGAACTGCCGTATAAATGCCTAAACTTAAATTCTTATAAACTGTTGTAGATTCAACCCCATCAAGTTCAATATAAATACAATCTTTCAAAGATCTTTTAATTTCTTCTTGCCATGTCAGAGCAATAAGCTTGTCAGCTGGTACATTCGATCTATAAGTAAGGGGTATTTTTAGAATATTACCATTGCAATAATTTTCTTTTTGCAACAACCTTTTTGCTTCTAAATAATCATATTTAGGCCACAGTTCTTGATTATCTTTTTTTAATATTGGAGGAATAATTGATCTAGAAGGCTTCCTTAATCCATAACTTACTTTCTCACTAATCAATTTTCTATTAAGACTTTTTGCCAAAGCCAGTCTTAAATTAAGATTATTTAGGGGATAAGAACTAGTTTTAAGGCTTATAAAACTTAATTCAGTGAAAGGGCTATTACCTTCATTAAACTGTTTATTTTTGCTTAAATTATTTAAACTTTTTCTCTGACTATCATCAATTGAATTTGATAATAGCACGTCAATTTGTTTACTTTTTAAAGCCCCAAAAAGAGATGATGAATTTGAATATCCCACAAAATTAACGCCGTTATTTAAGGGCTTTTCACCCCAATAATTCAAATATGGATCAATTGATTGAACTTCATTAGAAAAACTAGTCAGCACATACTTACCAGTACCAACGAATTTTTCATTTAGAAACTTATCAGAATATTGTTTGTAAAATGTAGGAGATATTGGAGTTAAATTTACAGATGTTAGTAAACCATTTAAAGAACTTGATGGTTTATTCAGATTTATTATGACTGAATATTCACTTGGCGTTTCTATTGATTTAATCTTGTTTCCTAAAATATAGTTCATCGTTCCAATTCTTTTGAATCTATCAAAGGTAAACTTCATAGCATTTGAGTTAAATGCAGTTCCATCGTGAAAAAAAACATTCTTTCTTAAATTGATAGTTATTTGAAGTCTATCCTTTGAAATAACTGGCATCCCAGAGGCCAATTGAGGGATTAATTCTCCATCAGAATTTAATTCATATAATGTGTCTCCAAGAGAACTGATTAATTGAATTGCTTTAAGAGTATTTGCTCTAGCTGGATCTAAAGATTCAATTTTTCCAGAACTTGCTACTATGATTTTTTTAGATATTCTTTTTGAGCTACAAGAATTCTGTAAAAAAGAAACTAAAATAATAAATATCGATAAAACAACTTTTTTTTTCATATTTCATAATTACTTATTTTTTCTGAAGAATTATTTGAACAGAAAATTTGTAAGGTTATTTGATTTATTTCTAAGGCAAATGTTTTTTTAGAATTACAGGCAAAAGGCCACTCTCTCACCCAACAAATTTCTTTACTTATATTTAAACCAACTACTTGAAAAGTCTTATTGCTATTTTTAATTTTTATACAAGCACCTTTATAAAGGTTTTCAGAAGAAATTAAATTATTATTATTTTCACTGTCTAATAGTTTTGAATGAATCATTAAGGTGTTAAAACCGAATACTTACTTTCTTCGGTTTACCAAGCTATATAGAAATTTGCAAACTATTTTTTTAGATACAACTTAATTGACTTGCAATAATTTTAACTTCATTTAGCGAATTTATTTCATCTTTCGATTTCTCAAAATCTCCATTATTCACCTCATGAGTAATTACGACAATTTCTGCTTTGTCCTCACTTGCATCAAGTTGAACAATTGATTCGATTGATACATTATTCTTTCCAAAAATATCTCCAATCTTTCCTATGACGCCTGGACTATCAAGACAAATAATTCTAAGGTAATTTTTTTTGTTTATTTGTGAAGATTCTATAATATGACAGGTTCTCCAGAAATCAAAAGATAACAATGGATCGACTGAATTATTATTTTTTGCTGAGGCGGCATGTAGATTTAATATATCTGATACTACAGATGCAGCAGTAGGGCCACTCCCTGCACCTGGTCCATACAACATTATCTCTCCTAGAGGATCAGCCTCTATCAATAAGGCATTGTTAACTCCCTTAACTGTTGCCAATGGATGAGATTTTGGAATCAAAGAAGGTCCTACCCAAATATTCAAAGCAAGTGAATCATTACTATTTGTTTGTCCCCTTTGGGAGAGCGCTAAAAGTTTTATTTCAAATCCTAATTTATTGGCATATTCAATATCCTTGAGATTAATTTTACTAATACCCTCAGAATGTATCTCCTCTCTTTTGATTTTCCCTCCAAATGCGAGTTCACTAAGGATTGAAATCTTATCAGCAGCATCATGCCCCTCAACATCTGCAGTTGGATCAAATTCTGCGTAACCAAGGCTTTGGGCCAATTTTAAAGTCTCCTTATAATCAGCTTTTTCATTTGCCATCTTTGAAAGAATAAAATTTGTTGTGCCATTTATTATCCCAACCATTTTTTTTATACTGTTACTTTTTAATGATCTTTTTAAGGGTTCAATTATTGGAATCCCCCCGCAAACAGCTGCTTCTGACAATATATACACTCCTTCTTTAGATGCAGTTTTATATATTTCTTCTCCATATCTTGCAATAACTGCTTTGTTTGCGGTAACAACAGATTTACCTAATTTTAATGATTGCAGAATAATTTCTTTCGCTAAATCAACCCCACCCATTACTTCAACAATTACGTCTATAGATGGGTCATTAATTAATTTAAATGGATCATCAGTTAATAAATTATTAACTAGCTCAATATCTCTTTTTTTATTAAGATCTTTAACTGCTATTTTTGAAATTTCTATTTCTTTTAGAATTGGATGTGAATCAAGTTCAGAAGTTAATATTTTATAAATCCCTGAACCTACAGTTCCAAAACCTACAATACCAATTTTGCATTTTCTCATTGTTTTATTTCTTTTTACTTTGAATTTAATTTTATATTATTAGACCTACAAAAATTCATTTGCTTGAGACTGCATTTTCAATAATATGTTTAAAAAACCATTTGATCGTGAAGGAGTTAAGCTTGCTTTCAAACCAGTATCTTCAATAAATTTCTTATCTATTTCAACAACTTCATTTGGTGTTAAATCATTTAATCCACTTATTAGAAAGGCCAACAACCCTTTTGTTATGAGAGCATCAGAATATCCTTCCCAAAATAATTTACCGGCTTTAATAGTTGCCTTAACAAAAACTTCCGAAACGCATCCCTTAACTTTATTTTCTTCAATAAGGATTTCACTACCTGGTTCTTTCAATTTTTTGCCTAACCACAAAATGTATTCATATTTTCTTTTTGGGTCTTCTGATTTCTTCATTTTTTCTACTAATTTTGATAAATTATTGTATTTTTCCTGTTCCATTTTTTAAAACTATAAATTAATCACTTTATCAATCTTCTATTATACAAATATTTCTTTTTCTGTGATAAAGCCAGATAGAGGGATATCCCACTCAGCTCTGGTTAATGGAATTTTACTTACACAATTAGAAGTTAATACTCCAATGCATGGAACATTTCTCCAATCATTATCTCTCCTTAACTTATCAAAATAACCTCCTCCATAACCTAATCTTATTAGGTTTTTGTCAACGGAGAGGCATGGAACAAACATCATGCTTATCTGCAAATGACTTAATGGGGAAGAGTTATTTGGACTTAATATCCCCTCAGAATCTTTGGTAAGAGGTTTTTCATCCCATTGGTAAAATAACAACTTTTTTTCTTTACATCTAGGCAAAGCTAAAGAAAATTTTTCCTTAAGACTTCTAATATCTACTTCATTTCTTAAAGGCCAATATATTGCTATATAACCAATATTTTTATATTCCTTAATAAATGAATCAACATATAATCTTACATTCTTTTCTACATTTTCTCTATGATATAAAGAAATCTCATCTCTAAGTTTTCTAAAGGTATGCCTCTCCAATTTCTTTTTTTCAAAAATTGTCATATTAAATCTTCAGTTGATGCCATCTTCATTTAATTTTGTGAGAGCTATAGCCAAAGCATCTGCTGAATCATCAGGTTTTGGAGGTTTTTTAAGTTCTAAGCTATACATAACAGCATCAAGAACTTCTTTCTTAGATGCTTTTCCAGACCCAGCAATTGTTAATTTTATCTGAGCAGGAGAATATTGACTAACATTAATTTTTTTTGAGGCCAATACCATCATAATTACGCCTCTAGCCTGCACCACACTAATGGTAGTGCTTGATCTGTAAAAGAAAAATTTTTCTACCGCCGCTGATGTTGGATTCCAATGATTTATTAATTCATTAAGATCTTTGAATATCTCATAAAGCCTATCTTCTTCTTTTTTATCTTTACCTGTTTCAATGACACCACAATCTAATAATATCTTTTTTTCATTTTCTATTTCAATAATTCCGTATCCAACTCTAGCTAATCCAGGGTCAATCCCAATTATTCTCACTGTAATTAAGCTTCTGCAGACAATTGGAATTTTGAAAAATTTTCTTTTTCATCTAAATCAAATACTTTACAAAAAGCTTGAATAACTCTTTCACCTGAATCAACTTGTTCTAAAGGATCTTTTCTTAATCTGTGTCTTAAAGAGCAAGAAATAACCCTTGCTATGTCATCTTCTTGCACTTCAGTTCTGCCCTCAAAGGCTGCAATTGCTCTTGCCGATCGATTTGTAACAATATCTCCACGTAAACCATCAACATCTAGTTCTCCGCAGATTGCAGAAATATTCAATCTTAGGTCATCGTCCATTTGAACAGAAGTTAATAATTCTTGTGCTTTAATAACCTTTTGTTGAAGTTCATCCTGCTGTTTCTCAACGCTCAATGAAAACTCATCAGGATTATCGTCAAAAGAAGTTCTTTGATCTACAACTTGAACTCTTAATTCAGCATCTCTAACTGTCTTAACCTCAACACTCATTCCAAACCTATCTAATAGTTGAGGCCTTAATTCACCCTCTTCTGGATTGCCTGAACCAATAAGGACAAATCTAGCAGGATGTCGAACTGATACTCCCTCCCTTTCAACTGTATTCCATCCTGAAGCAGCCGAATCTAAAAGTACATCGACCAAATGATCATCAAGTAAATTCACTTCATCAACATATAATAAACCCCTATTAGCTTTTGCTAATAAACCTGGTTCGAATGCCTTAACACCTTCACTCAAAGCCTTTTCAATATCAATAGTTCCACAAAGCCTGTCTTCAGTAGCCCCTAAAGGTAAATCAACCATAGGGACTTGCTTTTGGGTACTCTCTAGATTTTCTCCTTGGACAATTTTTTCCATAACTTCTTTACTCTGCAAATCAGGATCAATTAGAGAACTATTATAT
>CACBBI010000026.1 GCA_902537445.1 uncultured Prochlorococcus sp. | reverse complement strand
TCCTTTAAATCTTTTGCTTATTCTTGTACTTGATCTCCCTCCAAGTCCACGACCAATTTCAATTAATGCAACTTTTTTTGTAATATTATTTTTTAGATACTTCGAAGCGAAAACACAAGCAGATATACCTCCACCTATTATTAATAAGTCATATGTAAAATCACTTTTCATAGTTTCAATATTGTCAGAAATTATGTTTCATTTTCTAAAAAACTATAAACAGAATCAAGTTTCTCTGATGATGAAAAATCAGATTCAATTAAAGGAGTAATATTATTATTTTTATAAAAACTAACTAAATCACTTGTGAAATCAAAAAAATCATCTAAGGCATATAAACACTTTTCTGATATGTATACCTCTTTCCAAGGACGAAATTTAAACCGGGCTATAAATTGTTTAGAAGGAATAAATAAACTTCCAAATAGATTTAATTTTTCATCTTTTGCTATGTTTTTGAGATAAGTCACCTCATTCTGAAGAACTTTAATATCTGTGCCATATTGAAACCAAATTGAATTTACTAATCCAGTCGAGATTTTTCTTTCGAACCTTTCTCTTTCTGACAAAATATTATAGTATTTTTTCAAGTATTACTAGTAAGCTATACCTAATTTAACTTTTAAATTTTTTTCTTTTTTTAAATAAGCTAATACATCAACTGAGTCAAAGTTTTTTTTCTTATTTGATCCAGATACAAGCAGAATTTCATAATTCCTATTAATGTGAGAATTTTTAACAAAATCTAAAAAATCCTGATATGATTTGTCTTTATTTTTTGAATATTGATGATATAGACTATAGTGATAGGTTACATTAAATTCATTATAGTTTTTAGATATATATTTAATAGTTGAATTAAATAAATCCTTTTTTATAGATCCTTTACATGGAATATTGATATTTTTTATATTATTTAATTTGCAGAAATTAAGTTTTTTTTCTAACTGAGAAATATTTTTAAATGACAATTCAAATCTTATATTATTGTTCATTATTTAGTATTCAAATTTCATCCTGTAACATTTTAACGAAAACACGCATCTGCTACGATTCTTATTTTTGAAGTCGTCTTTTTATTCTTACCCTTTAGCAAATAACTGGGGGAAATCTCTAATGCAGCTTTTAAAGAGATTTTATCTTCTGCAGATTTCGAAATAATTTGATTAAAACATTTCCAATTTTCTGGTATTACTAAACCTGGCCATGACAAATAAAGACCTACAAAAATACCGAAAGAAAGAAAGAAAAAAAACCTCATAACAAATAAAAGTTTTTATTTTACTAATTAAAATAAATAAAATACAAAGGTTCAATTGTATTGCAAAATAATTAACAAATTCTTTCCGTTCTTCTTTTGGCAATTATTTAATCCATGAAAGATTTTCATGAACTCGAAAGGGTAGAATATCAAAAAAGTATTATTTTAGAATATGGCTAACCAAAATTATCTAATTGCAATAGCTTTAATAGAGCAAAATCTTGTTAGAGCAATGCCTCTTGGAGGTAAAGAAATTAAAGATAATTTAGAGGAGTCAGGTTATTTCAAGAAACTTGGAGAAGAAGTTATTTTAAATCTTCTAATGAGAGTTTTTCAAAGAAGTGATGATGGTGCTTTAAAAAGGTCTTCTGAAGAAAAAGGTTTACTACTGGTTCATATGCATCCTAAAAGAATGCAAAAAGAGCTTCCATTTATTAAATCTGAATGGATAAGAGATGGTGATACACAACAATTTTTAAAATACCTTGGCAATCTCTCCAAAGAAGTATGGACTGCATCATTTGTAAAGTACAAAGGGATTGAATTTACTTCAATCTCTAAAAATGAAGAAATCTAAAATAAGTATATATTTTCTTTTTATAGAATTTCTTTCTTTAAAGTATTATTTTCCTTATAGACGTTAAAACACTTTTTACCATTACCAAAATCAATTGAGGAATATTCATTATTATTTTTGACGTGTATGGCACAGTTGCCCTCTATACAAATACAAGATTTAATAATTTCCCTTTTTATTAAATCATCTACATAAGGTTCCCTTTCTTTTTCTTCATCGAAATGAGGGCAGGCAATGCCTTCAACTATTCCTAAACAATCAATTATAGCTAATTCTTCAGCATAAGAATCAGTTATACCTTTATCAAACCAACAAATAGCCCCAGCACTTACACCACTCATTACAATTCCTTTTTCATAAGCATTTCGCAAAATTTTATTTAAATTCCATTCTTTCCAGACAGCTAACATACTTTTTGTATTTCCTCCACCAACATAAATAATGTCTTGAGTTAAAACTTTATCTTCTAAGTTTTCTGTTCTAGAAAAAAAATCAATATGACTTGTTATACAATCAAGTTTAGAAAATGCTCTATAAAAATTTAGTTTATACAAACTACTATCACCAGATGCAGTTGGAATAAAACAAATTTTTGGTCTTTTTTTATTAATTAAAGAAATTATATATTTTTCAATTTCAAGAGAGCCTAAAGAACGTCCAAACCCTCCTCCACCAATTGCGACTATATTTTTACTATGCATATTAAAAAGAAGATTTGTTTATGAATTTAAGACAAATTACCATTAAAGATCAACTGGAATTAAAGAAGGTTTATTTTGATTCAATTCAATCTTTAGATGAAAAAATTTATAGTCAAGAACAAAAAAGGGCCTGGTCAAGCCAAGCATGGAATAATTCGAATTTTGATAAGTCAATAACTAAAGGGAAAGGATGGCTACTAAGTAAAGAAGGAATTATTATTGCTTTTGCAACAAGATATCCCAAAGATAGAATTGCGTTATTTTACTGTAAAGGTAAATTCCAAAGAAAAGGCTGCGGCTCAAAGTTACTTCATAAATTAGAAAATGAAGCTAAGAAAGAAGGTCTAGATTCTCTTTCAACCGAAGCAAGCTTAATAAGTTATGGTTTATTTCTTAAAAATAAATGGAAAATTATACGTAAAGAAAAAGTAATTATAAATAACATTTTTTTTGAAAGATATAAAATGACTAAAATTATAAAAGTTAATTAATTAATAATGCCTGGGAAAAGCAAGGGATTAATTCTGATTCAAAGAGTTATAGTTTGGACGTTATACTTTCTTTCAGGATTTATACTTTATTCAAATAAAGGTATTTTACCTTCGATGTTAACAACTTTCTCAAGAATTATTTATCCTTTATCTATCTTTTGGCTACAAATAAGAATAAAAAAAAGAACCAAATTTCTGCCTATTGATTCAAAAATGACAACGTCGCAGTTATGGTTTAATTTATTACCCGTTTTTGCATCTCTATTAACTGTAATTTTTTCTTTAACTAATGCTTTCTTATATATTCTAGGAAAATTAATTAATTCTTAAATTAAATAAATTAATTTTTACCTAATTGCATAAGAGATTTCTCTCATAAAAAACATAATGTAAAGAAATTTGCCTTTTATGTATATTTGTTTAAATTTTAAATAGTGATCAATAGAATCATGAAAAATATTTCATTAAAAGGAAATATTAATTTTGACAAAAAAAAATATATAAATGATTATGAATTATTCTCTTTAAAGATCACAGATAGTTTATATAAAAAAGATATTGGAAAATTCCTTGAGACTCTCTCTTCTCACTTTATTTAGGAAAATATTCTTTTTCTGATCTTCAAATTCAAACAGTCACATTAATAAATAATTATTTGAGGGATAATATGTGTAATCTTAAGAATACTCCAATGCAATTATTTCTTGCTGACTGCCAATTCCCAGATATTGAGAATCAAGTGAAAGCTTATCAATTATTTGTAGAAGCTTGGGAAAACGGTGAAATTGCAAAATCAGATAAAACAGATAAATTTGAAATGTTATTTAGAGTTCATGCTCCAGGGGAGGGTAGAGTAGTTTGTTTATGTAAGGCAGAGAGTGATAAAGAAATTTTCGAGCATTTTGCTCCATGGAGAGCCAAATTTGGCATTCATATGGAATTTACACCTGTAATAAGTTGTCAAAATGTTGTTGATTACCATAAAGATTTGTTCAAAACTTTAGGGTAATTAGCTTAAATCTAAAATTTATCGTGATTAAACCTTTTTCCAATCTTATTTATAAAAAAAAAGATAAAAATTTTCCTTCTTCAAAAAATAAGCTTAAGAAAGAAGAAAACGTCAAATCTAAGCCATTAATAATATTTGGTTTTATCATCTCATTAACTTCCATCTTTTTACTTTTATTCACCATCAATAACAAATTTGGATGATATATAAGTAATTAAAACTATTACCTGGGAAAAAATATGTTCTATTATTAATTTAAAAATAATTAACTAAATGGCTTTTAAAGAAGGGGGGATGGCATCAGGCCTTCTAATCATCGCAGTATCAATAGTTTTTGCTGCCGGTTTTGGATTTTTAGTCTTGCATTTTGTACCTGGAACTCCATTTTAAGTTATCCAACTGAATTTGATTCACAAAATATCTTAAACATTAACAGTTTCTAAATCCTGCATTTGATTATCATCAGAATTAGAATTCTTCTTTAATCGATAGGCATAAACTAAAGATCCTAAAGCTATGGTACTAGAGGCAAAAATCCCCGATATGAGTATCAAAGCAAAAAGACCTCCTATTAGTCCCCCTTTTAATCTAAGCAAATTAGATTTAATTAAAAGTATTGATAGAAAAACAATAGTAGCTTTGAGAGAAGAGATTTTCAAAAAAGCAAATGGATAAAAAGGGTTTAACAACATTTCTTTGGCGGAATATAATTTAAATTATTCTAAAAATAAATTTTAAAAACCGCATAAAAAAAGACTCAAATGAGCCTTTTAAAATCTATATTAAATATGATGATTTATGCATCAGGGTCAAAATTCTTTAGGTTTGGACCCGCCACAAGGCCAACAAGACCAAAAAGGACTAAAGAACCAATTCCAAAGCCTGCTGCCCATGGATTGAAACCACCTAAAGCAAAAGAAGCTAATAAATTCATGATTTTAAAACATAATATCTCCGAGTTAGCATACAGATTTTTATGAAAAATATACCTATATTGAGACATTTCTTCGTAATTATTAGAATCGCTTGACTATCCCTTTATAAAAAAATCCACAAAATTTTTATTATTTGTTTTATTATCGAGGCATTAGTATTTTGTTGGCGCACTTTAAGACCATCAAAACTGTTTTTTCTAATGACTTCCAACTATACCTTTATTTATGATGGAGAATGCCCGTTCTGCAATCATTTTGCTGAGCTCCTTGAGATCAAAAGCAAGTTAAATAATCTTAAAATTCTTGATGGTCGTAAAAATTTAACTCTAATTAAATCCCTCCTAGATAAAGGTTATGATCTAGATAAAGGAGCTATTCTCCTGAAAGATGAAGATATCTTTCATGGGGCAGATGCAATCAATACTATTTGCAAACAGATAAATAATCCCTCAAGTAGTTTACTTTTGTTACTTTCTAGAGTGTTTAAATCAAATAAACGAACAAATTTGATATTTCCTTTACTAGTCAGAGCAAGAAGATTCGCATTAATAGCAAAAGGTATATCAATATCCCTAGTTTAAAAATAAAAACTTTCTAAATATTAAATAACATATTTATAAGCTTCTGTATCAATAAATGATAATTATTTATTTCTTAGCTAGAACTAGGTGGTATCAATAAGTATTAAATGATAGAAAACTTCAATCCCTTTATTTCATTGGGCGGTGATAACCAGAAAGTTAATCATATGGCTGAAGCGGCACTTGAAATGAATTTAACTTGCAATGATTTAAAGAAGGATTTAAATTTAACTGATGGTGATGTAGTGGATATGTTGCAACTAGTCATGGATAGGTTTAAAAATAGTAATTAAGTAAATATCGTAATTTATTAATCACTATATATCTATTATTTTTTAATGAAAACAGTACAAATTGAGTTTTCGAAATATGAATTAGTTAACTTTTTATGGCCTGAATTAATAGAAGACTACGGATTTGATAAAGCCAGAAAAATAGTTTCTCAAGCTATTGACTTACAAAAAATGAATGGGACTAAAAATAGCACCATGCCAATCATATTTTCAGGAACAGGAGGATTAGCTCTAATACCAATACAAATGCTAGAAAAAGAAAACTTTGAGATTAGTTATAAAGATAATCAAGTTTTAATATTTAATCTAAAAAGAAAGTCATTTCAAATCTTAAATGAAGCTAACTAATCTAAATTAGTAATTTCTCGATAAAGCCAAAATTAACTTATAGTTTAATAAAACAATTAATTTATAATGACTTTTGAAGCGACCTACCTTGGTTCAAATGGTTGGCTTATAAAATTTAAAAAAACCAATTTAATTATTGATCCTTGGCTCAAGGGAGATTTAATATTTCCTCCTGGTGAGTGGTTTTTTAAAGGATCATTAGAAGAAGAAATTTCAATTGATAAAAAAATTGATATTGTTTTGATAACCCAAGGATTACCTGACCACTGTCATGTTCCAACATTAGAAATGTTCAGAAAGGATATTCCTATAATTTGCCCTAAAAGTGCTGTTGAAACATTAAAAAAAATTGGTTTTAGTTCAATTAAAATACTTAAGCCAACTGAAAAGACAAATCTTATTAATTTAAGTTTTGAAGCAACTGCTGGGGCTCCAGTGCCACAAATAGAAAACGGATATATTGTTAAAGACGATCAAGATAATGGTTTTTATATAGAACCCCATGGATATCTTGATGAAAATTTAAAAAAGCAAAGTCTTGATGCAGTCATTACTCCTACAAAAAATTTAGAATTACCCCTAGTTGGTCCTTTTGTAAAAGGTGCTGATGTAATCCCTAAATTGATTAACAAATTCAATCCAAAATATATACTTTCAAGCACCATAGGCGGAGATGCAAAATATTCAGGCTTTTTAAATAATTTTATTTCAGTTCAGGATTACAAAGAGTCATTAAATTGTAATCTTGTAGATCTTAAGAGTATGCAATCTATTATGATTTAAATCGATCCAAAAAGATCTTTAATTAAGTCATTTAGCTTGAAAGTAAATCTACTTTAAAAGGAGTTCAAAAAATTCATTCTTTTCTTATTAGCTCAATACTTTTATTAGCTTTAAATAGTAGCTATATATGTGAAAATTCAAAGCTTGATCTTGTGATTAGAAATAATATAAACGGTGACTTTTCCATACTAGAAAAGTTATCTGATTTAAAGCCAGGAGCATTTATAAATATTAATTGGAACAAAAAAAAACTTATGCTTCCATACTCTCTAAGAAAAGATTATATTTCCTTTACCGATAAGAAGTGGGACTGGAGGTACCAATTAAATAAAGACGGATCTCCTGATATTAATAATCCTTCTTTATTCGAACTACTTCCTTCTGGAGAAGTTAAAGCACATTTTTGTCAATCAGAAGAAAAAAGTTCTAACTTATAATTTCAGGATAAGTATTCTAGATTATTTAACTTCTTAACTTCTTAACTTCTTTATAAAGATGAACAAACCAAAAAACCAAAAAGGTATTTCAAGATATGTAAAACTTGAAGATTACAAAGTTTTTGCTTATGAAATTCCAGAAATTTTTTTGGACTTCGTAATAAAGAAAAATGCTGTTAATGTTACGACGAAATTAAAATTGGTAAAAAAAAATAAGAATACCAAAAATCTTATTCTAGATGGTACGGATATATTAATAAAAAAAATATTTATAGATGACTCACTACTGGGAAAGGAATACTACAATCAGCAAAAAAATAACTTAAAAATTGAAAATATAAACAAAGATAATTTTTTATTAAAAATAGAAGGAATAATTAAACCGAAGGAAAATACATCCCTTTTAGGTATGTATGAGAGCAATGGAATTATAACTACGCAATGTGAGGCAGAAGGATTTCGAAGAATAAGTTTTCACTCTGATAGGCCTGATATTCTAAGCAAATACACAGTGAGAATTGAAGCAGACAAGAACGATTATCCTGTCTTACTCTCAAATGGTAACGTCGTAAAAGAAAATAATCTTGCAAATAATCGACATGAAATAATTTGGGAAGACCCATATCCGAAGCCCTCATATCTATTTGCATTGGTAGCAGGTAAACTTAATTGTGTAAAAGACAATTTCATAACAAAATCGAATAAAAAAGTAAAAATAAATATTTATGTTGAGTATGGCGATGAAAAATACGTTCAACATGCAATAAGTTCCTTACAGAAATCCATGAAGTGGGACGAGGATAAATATAACCTTGAATACGATTTGTCATTGTTCAATATTGTTGCAGTCAGGCACTTTAATATGGGAGCAATGGAAAATAAAAGTCTCAATATTTTCAACTCAAAACTAATACTCGCTAATTCTGAAACAACAACTGATGAAGAATTAGAAAGAATAGAGGGCGTGATCGCCCATGAATACTTCCATAATTGGACTGGGAATAGAGTGACTTGTAGGGATTGGTTTCAACTATCTCTAAAAGAGGGTTTAACAGTATTCAGAGATCAACAATTCACTGCAGACGTTCATAATCGTGAAATCAAGAGACTTGATGATGCGAAATTTCTTAGAAGAAATCAATTTAGAGAGGATTCGGGTCCAACATCACATCCTGTAATGCCTGAAAAATATCAAGAAATAGACAATTTCTATACGACCACGATTTACGAGAAAGGAGCAGAAATAATTAGAATGCTTAATAATCTTGTAAAAGATGAAAATTTCTATAAAGGATTTAGCAATTACATCTCAACATATAATGGAAAGGCAGCAACAATAGACCAATTTGTCGATAAAATTTTAGAACAAAATAATGAAATCGATCCTGAAAAGTTTAAAATCTGGTACAAGCAAAATGGGACCCCAAAAATTAAATTCAAGAGAATCTGGGATCAAAAAGGCGAAAAACTTACAATTAAAGCCTCTCAAAGTAATCCAATAAAGAAGAACCCTTATAATGATTTAGCTCTAATAATTCCTATAAATCTAGCTATATTTTGCAGTGATAATAAAACGATAGAAAAAACGGTTGTTTTAAAAACAAAAAAACAAGAATTTATTTTTAGGAATATAAGATCTCACCTCCAAATTCCTTTAGTAACTTATTTTCGCGAATTCTCTTCACCTGTTGAGTGGGAATCAGACACTACCATGGAGGAAAAATTTTTAATCTTAAAATATGAAAAAGATTTTTTTACACTATCTAATACTGTAAAAGTATTTTATAAAAAAATTATTTTATGCAGATTAGATGAAAAACCTGATCATAAAATTGAGAATAAATTAATAAGCACCTTAATATCATTTATAAAAAATAAAGATATTAATTTATCCCTTTTATCAGAATTACTAAGTATTCCGACATTTGCTGAAATTGAATCGGAGATGGAAAATATAGATCCTTTAAAGATATATAAAACTATTGACGAATTAAATCATTTATTCGGTACCAAATTAAAAAAAGAATTATATTTTAAGCTCGAAGAAATAGAGAAAAATCTATATAAAGTGTGGCCAGAAGGTAAAAATGAAAGAAAACTAATCGAAACTATTTGGAAACTACTCTTACACAGTCATGATGAGGAAATAAAAAACAAAATAATTAATTATGTCGATAGTAATTCGATGACGCTTGCAAAAGCTGCATTGAATTCATTCAGTAGGATTAGTTGTCCTGAACGAAAACTTATTTCAGATATATTCTTCAATAAATGGAAAAATAACAGTGTCGTTTTGGATAGTTGGTTCTCATTCAATGCATCTATAGAAATTGATGAAAAAACAAGAAGCATTGAAAAATTATTTGAAAATAAGTTTTTTGATTCAAAATCACCGAACACTTTAAGAGCTATATTAAATTCTTTCGTAACAAGAAATAGTACTTTTCATGCAATGGATGGTTCTGGTTATAAATATATTGCAAAAAAGATAATTGATTTTGATAAATTAAATCCAATCGTAATTTCCCGTTTTGTGAAAGTATTTAGTAGATACAATTATTATTCAGACCCTTACAAAAGTAATATGGTAGAAACAATAAAGCAGATTAAAGAAAATAAACTATCAACAAATACTAAAGAAGTATTAGATGCAATAATAGAGTAATTAATTGATGTTATTTAATTAAATATAATAATAACAATTGTAAATATTAAAAATAAAATAAATACAAGATACTTATTAATAAAAATATAATCAAATACATTTTTATTATTATCTTTATTCCACTTTTTATTTACATATTCCTTAGTTATAAATTTATTAGGTCTGCCACAATATAAACATGTTGGAGAAGTTATTAAAATTAAATTTTTACATTGGGGGCACTTTTTTTTTTCCATAATTTAATCTTACTGAATAAAATTGATATCAGACACAATAAATAAAACAAGTAATTTAAATTTTAATTATTATATTTTCAATAATTAAATATCATTGCAAAAAAAAATTTGATTCTAAATATTTAAAAAAATTCAATATAATAAAAGATTAGTATTTGGTTTGAAATGTTTGCTATTGCACTTGGAATGTCACCTATCGAAAAAATCACCGTTGCAATATCTGCTTCAATTTTTATAATCGCCTTTACATGGGTCTCGATTAAGGGAGATTTAAGAAAACTCGCTAATGAACTAATTGAAGATAATGAAAATAATCAGGATAATTAAAAAAAAATATTTTAACCTACTTTGCATGCAAACTAGGATAATCAATAATATGCCTAATTTCTTTTAGGGAAGAACCATAGATTTTTTCACCATTTAAGTGAACACCAATCCATTTTTCCTTTTGATTAAAAAAATTACTTTTAGTAGTATCCCTCTCTAGATAATCTTTATTATCCCAATTTAAAGTTATATCCCAACCTTTATAATTTTCTATCATTGTGAAATAGAGAACATACTCAAATAATACCCAGAGAGTCATAGAACAAAAACAAAGGAAATAAGTATTTTTTTCGTTATTTTTATTTAATATTTATGTAGTACTGACTTTTATTTTACGAGCAGCTTCATCTGCATTTTTTCTAGCCAAATTAATGTCAGAATTTGATGAGAGAACAACACCCATTCTTCTGCCTTTTCTGGAAACTGGTTTACCAAAAATGAGCACTTTAGTCTTTTCAAATTCTAATGCTTCATTAAGACCCTCATAAATAGGATTTAGATACTCTTGATTTGAGAGAATAACTCTGGTTGCAGAGGGTTCTATTAGATCTATATGCGGTATTGGTAAATTTAAAAAAGCCCTTAAATGTAATTCAAATTCATTAATGTTTTGACTAACTAATGTAACCATACCAGTGTCATGTGGTCTTGGAGATAGTTCTGAAAATATAACCTCACTTCCTTTTATAAAAAACTCTACTCCGTATAATCCAGCTCCATTAAGGTTATTTAATATTCTACTTGTCATTCTCTTAGCTTCAATAATTAAGGACTCCTTGATCTCTATAGGTTGCCAACTACATTGATAGTCTCCATTAGATTGAAGATGTCCAATTGGTAAACAAAAAATATTTTCACCATTTTCTTTTCTTACAGTTAGAAGAGTAAACTCAAAATCAAAATTAATAAATTCTTCAATAATTACACCTTTAACCTTTCCTCTTGAATTTGCTCGTGCCTGTTCCCAAGCATTTTGTAAATCATTTTTTGTTTCAACCAAACTCTGTCCCTTTCCTGAAGAGCTCATTAAAGGCTTAAGTAAAAGTGGGAATCCAATTTCATCTGCTTTTTTTTCTAAAGCATCAAATTCAAAAATATAATCAAACTTTGCAGTTTTAATTTTTAAATCTCTAGAAGCTAAGTCTCTAATTTTATCTCTATTCATAGTAATTTCTACAGTTCTGGCGTTGGGAACAATATTGAATCCTTCCTCCTCTAGTTCTTTTAGAGCTTCAATTGAAAGTGCCTCTATTTCTGGGACAACATAGTCAGGCTTAAATTCTTTTATAACATTTTTTAAACTATTTTTATCTCCCATATCAATTACTCTTGAATAATCAGCAACTTGCATTGCAGGTGCTTTTTCATATCGATCAATAGCAATAACTTCTAATCCTAATCTTTTGGATTCTATTACTAATTCTTTTCCAAGCTCGCCACTACCAAGCAATAAAATTCTCTTTTTAGAAAAAATTGATTCTTTCATATATATAAAACTTATTCGTCATGACCAGAAGGTTGTGAAGATCTATCATCTGTAATTTTTTTATCTTTAGAATAACTAAATAAAAAATTTCTACCAAACCAATTTTGACTTCGCATGCTATTAGTTATTGATCTTGAAATTGCTCCTAAAAAAAAGATTCCAATCATTGCCCAAAGAATTCTTTCTAAAGCGATTGCAGGTGAAAAACCTTGACCGGAATTAATAATTTCAGTAAGTGGGTCTAAAGGGTCCAAATTTAAACTGATTAATAATATTAATTATAAAGGGTAAAATAAATGAAAAATTAAAACTTATAAAAGAAATAACCAGAACCACCATATAAATTAAACACAATAAAGTCTATACAATGCTATCTTCAAAGGGTAAATTTTTTTAGACATGCAAGTTGACGTACAAAATACTACTGTTCTTTCCTCGGACGGATCATCCATAAAACTAGGTGAATATTCAGGGGAAGTAATTTTAGTTGTTAATGTAGCTAGTTATTGCGGAAATACTGCTCAGTATGAGGATCTTCAAAAGCTACATGATTTATATTCAAGCAAAGGCCTAAGAATACTTGCATTCCCTTGTAATGATTTTGGAAAACAAGAACCCGGCTCTGTTTCAGAAATAAAAAATTTTTGCACAACAAAATATGGCGTTAAGTTTGAAATCTATGAAAAAGTTCATGCCAAAGGCAATACCACAGAACCATACACAACCCTTAATAAAGTTGAACCTGAAGGAGATGTTGAATGGAATTTCGAAAAGTTTCTGATAGGAAAAGATAGTAAAGTAATTGCAAGATTCAAACCAGGTGTTAAACCGTTTGACGAAAACTTAATAGCAGCTATCGAGGTAGCTTTAGATTCATAAAAACCTTCTTATAATTAAAATTAAAATATTAAAAATAAAGACCCTTTATATTAAATTAAAAAAATAACCAAATTATTCTAAAAAATATCCCATTTTAGTATTCAAGTCTGTCTAGTAATATTTAATTTAAAATCTAATTATCAGAATCAACTTCTACGTCTATTATTTCATCTTTAACACTTCTTTTTTTAGGTTTAATTGATTTTACCTCTGACTCTTCTATTTCTTCTTTAACTTCACTTTCTTCTGCTTCCTCTGCCTTTACTTCTGACTCTTCTATTTCTTCTTTAACTTCACTTTCTTCTGCTTCCTCTGCCTTTACTTCTGACTCTTCTATTTCTTCTTTAACTTCACTTTCTTCTGCTTCCTCTGCCTTTACTTCTGACTCTTCTATTTCTTCTTTAACTTCACTTTCTTCTGCTTCCTCTGCCTTTACTTCTGACTCTTCTATT
>CACBBI010000025.1 GCA_902537445.1 uncultured Prochlorococcus sp. | reverse complement strand
AATGCAAGCTGAGAAAAAAGAATAATTGTTTTATTCTTTGGTAAATATTGATGCTGAATTTTTTAACTATTCAGATAATATAATTTCAGTAAATTTATAAAAAAATGAACTCTGCATTTGCAAAAGTCTCAAATTTGAAAGTTAATAGGGCTTCTAAAATAGCTATTACTCTCGCATCATCAACTTTCTTTTTGTATGCCTTGGGTCAAGCACCAATTTTTAAAAATATTCTTGCAGGTGCCTTCTCTTGCTCTGGCTAAATAAAATACTTTTTTTTTAAGAGAAACTAAAAAGCTAAAATAGACAGTGATTGACAGTCGATCTAAACTTAGAGGGATAAACCCCTCTTCTTTAATGTTTAATAGATTTATTGCTGAAAAGATAATGACTCTTATTATTTCTCTTTTCAGCTGATGAATATTTCCCCGCACCTATTAATTGATGCTGTGATATTAAGCGCTGCACTTACGATAACTTTGGTATTAAGAGCAAAAGGTAATGCTTCCAGAAAATAAAAAGAAAATAAATGATTACTAAAGAAGAAGAAAAAGAATTTAAAAAACCTAAATTATATAGATTTTGGAACTTTCTTATTTATGGAAGTTCCTTTGCTATTGGAGTTTTCTTAGTTTATTTATATTCTGCTTATGTCTTTATAAATAAATGACGTACATGTACGGCATAGCGATTACTTATGGGGTTGTGAGTCTTTTATTGCTTGGTGGGTTTGCATACTTTACTTTTAAAATGAAACGCTAATTTTTATGTCATCTTCAATGAAAGATTTCTTAGATAAATTTTTTGATTTATGTAGAGAATATCAACAAGAAATTCTACCTCAGAAGATCGCTAAGATTTTAAGAGAATATGCAGATAGATTAGATGAATGATAGTTACTGGAGGACCTAAGAAGGTATTAAGAGAAAATAATTTCAAGCAAAATTTATACAAATTTTTTTAAAGTTGGAATAAATTTTTTGAAGATATTTTCCTTACAGTTATTCATAATTTGAGATTTTTTTTTGATCCTTAATCTGTACAATTTTGTTCCTCTAACCGCACACATAAAACCTGAAATTTACTATTTAAATGAATTAGAACATAGTTTTAATCAAGGGGTAAGTCTTATGGCACTGAATGACACATTTACTATCCAAGAAATTAATTTGGATAACAAAGACCTCTCATTTGATATTAAGCTCAAAAAAATTGAAGCTTATTGGAATAACGATGTACCGAACATCCTAGTAACAATCATTGCAAGATTTTTTGTGATTAGAACTTTAACTTTTAGGTATTCTTACGCTTGATTTTTACATAATACCCGTACTAGAGAATAATCAGATAGAAAGGAGGCCAAGCAAATGACTAATTTAGGTATAGAAATTCTATTTTGGACAATTTTAATTTCTTATCTGGGATTAAGGTTTTCTCAAACTTGGAATGGATTCAAAAAACAGTATTAATTAGGAGAATAGAAAATGAAACTACTCACTCAGTTCACGGTTCCAAACAAAGAATTAAAAGATCTTGATTATGTTAAGAAAGTAGATTTTTTAGAAGAAACTTTAAATAAAGAATGTATAGATTATCCAAATCAGGAAGATTGCTTGGTTTGTTGCAATTAAAAATAAAAAATAGCTGTTTTTAAAAGTAAATAAATTTTCTTAGTATTTACAAATTTTCTAAAAGGGAGTTAACACTATGGAATTAAGATTCTTCCCAATAAATGTTTTTAGAGAGACTCCAAAAGTAACATTCTTCGATGCAGGCATAGATACTTCTAATGGTTCTGATGTTGTGATCCATTCTGGGGAAGCTATATCTCCTCCAGATGATTTAAAAGAGGAGAAATATTATGTTCACAATTATCAAATTGACCACAATTTAGTTATATCAGGAAAAAGGACATTCGTTTTAATAAATCCTTCCTGGGATGAACCTCATCATGTGATTTATTTAAATAGATCTATGGGGGCATTAGAAATTCCTATAGGAACTTATCACAGATCCATCTCAGGGAAAGAAGGTAGTATTGTTTTAAACCAAGCTAAAAGAGATAAATTTTTTGATCCTGCTAAAGAATTTATCCCTCAAAAATTAGACAAAATTAATTTAATTAAGGCAAGAAAAAGTCCGCCTGTTTATTGGATTTACGAAAATAACAAAATCAAAAAACTCTATTTTAATCCTCTAGAAAGAAAAGTTAAAACTCTTGTTTGAAATGAAAAAACATATATCCCCTAGTAATAATTTTAAAAACCTGAATTTAATTATTAATTCTGATACTTACAAATTGGCTCACGAAGATATTGGTCTACTTAGTCGAAATGAAATGCGTGGAGTAAGAATGCTTCTTGAAATTACTAAACCAGATTTAATCCTTGAAGAAAATAAAATTCTTTCAACCATAATTATTTTTGGAGGCGCAAGCATTACAGAGGAATCAAATACAAAAAAGAGAATTGAAAATATAGAAGAGTTAATTAAAAAAAATCCTAAATCGATACTTCTAAAACGAAATTTAAATAGATTAGAAAATTTGCTTCTAATGAGTCATTACTATGAATCCGCCAGGGATTTTTCTAAACTTGCTTCAATTAGTAAGCAAAATAAAGCCTGTAATTCTCACGTGATTGTGACAGGTGGGGGGCCTGGAATTATGGAAGCTGCTAATAGAGGTGCATTTGAAGCAAATTGTAAATCTATAGGCTTAAATATAAGTCTTCCTAATGAGCAAATCCCTAATTCGTTTGTAACACCAGGTCTTTGCTTTAAGTTTAATTATTTTGCATTAAGAAAGATCCATTTTGTAATGCGATCAGTAGCTGCTGTTTTTTTTCCTGGAGGTTTTGGGACACTAGATGAATTATTTGAACTATTGACACTTTGTCAAACAGGAATGAAAACTAAAATACCAATTATACTTTTTGGTAGAGAGTATTGGAATAAGATAATTAACTTTGAATATTTAGCTGATCTTGGATTGATCAAAGATGAACACCTAAATCTTTTCGAATATGCAGACACCGCATCAGAAGCATGGGAAATAATCAAATCATCAAAAATCTCAGATTAGAAGTAAGCTAATTATTTTTAAATAACTTTTAATTACTTAATTTATAATTTGTTTTAACAGTTTTTATTATTGAATCTTGTGGTTCTTCACTTGGGAAACAATTAATAATCCTATATTTTCCCCCTTTTTTGTCAGTCTCTACAACTGTAAATTCAACATATTTACCAATTCCATCTCTTAAATCCTTTACTTCAGCATTTATAATCTCTTCTTTATCATTTTCGATAATACGAGATTCACCTCCGCAACTTAACACAGCGTTTCTTTCCGTGAGAAGAAAATCTTTGTCATTACTGCAAGAAGTTAGGAAAGATAAAGATACTATTATTAGTATAAGATTTTTCATAATCAACTTTTTAGTACCTAAACTACATAATAAATTAAGGTCTATTAAATGACAGAAGATGCAGTTAATTAATAAGTATTAGATATTTTGTTTTTCATATTTTCAATTTTATTGATTAATTCATCTAACCATTCTGTATTATTTTGCTCTTGTCTTTTATGGTGCTGACTGTTTTGGGTACTCATAAATTTCTTATATTAGGATTGTCTATTAAATATATCTTCTGAAATTACAGGAATCAATAAGCAATAATACCAAAACGATTGCTAAGACAAGCTTTAGTAGCATTTCATACAAAGCGAATCATCACCTATTAGCCAAGAAAATTTAAATCTCTTCTATTAAGTATTTTCTACGATGTTTTTATTTTCGATTCTGAGTTGAATTGGGATAGTTATAGGTCTTCCTATGGAAAAATCACTTCTAAATTTCATTTATTGGATCTTACTAAAGTCAGCTGAAAGTTACTACGGCGAATCAATGAAAACAGAAATTCCATATACGCCTTATTTTTAGATTTACTGGAGTTTATTTTTTATTATTGCAACTATACTTTTAGCTTTATTTATTTTAGATCTAACTTCTTCTCACCCAATCAGGAGAGCCACTAAACCAATCAGCAAGATCATCATTTTTGGGATCGAAATGATCTTCAGTTTCTAAACCATCAAGACCAAGGTTCTGGATTAGTCCATTTATTCCATCTGATTTTTGTTTGCCATATCTCCTCAAGCTGTTAGCTTTCTTAAGCCATGTCCATATAGTTGAATTATGTTTTGCAAACTTTTCTACATAAATTCTTTCTTCCAATGCAACAGGTTCATCTAGTGAAATCCTATTTACAATATCCTTGATTTTTAAACGAGACTTGTTGGTTAGAAACATATGCATAAAAGAAGCTAATGTTTTATAAAAGTTTTTTTTATAAATGTCTTGTCAATCTTTATTTCAAGAAAAAGTATTTTTTAGGGGCTTTTCAAGGGCCAATATATGTATTTGGCAACAGGTATATTTAATTGGTAAAAAAGACTACTTAATTCGATTTGTATATCTTATATATAAGTAATTACCAGATAAGATTCTCTACTTAATTTAAGATTTTATTTATAACTATAAATAAGGAAAATTTACATTTACAGTGGATCTAGAATAATCTAAAGTTAGGCCCTTTTTTGAAATGAAACTTGAGTCGATTTCAGTTGCCGGTAAAGATGCAAATCAATCAGGAGTTGGTAAAAAGTTTTTAATAATATCCATTTCTATCACAGTATTATTAAATCTTTCAATCGCAATTTGGTTTTTCATGAATGATATGGGTAGATTTTTAATTAAATGAAAAAAATGCTAATGCCAGTAATAGTAACCACTGGGATTATTTATGGCTGTGGATTATTTTGGCTACTTTGGCATTACTAAAGGAATAAATTGAATGTCTAATAAATGGAATGATAAATCTTGGCAAAAAGATTTCTTGAACATGAAGTCACATTCACCTGCTGATGCAAAGCTATTAATGGGAGGTGTAAAAGGATTGAAAGATGCTTGGCGTCTAGGTGTTCTGCACGTTGAATACGAAAAACTAAAGAAGATACAAGATCAACAGCAGTAACAAGTTCTATAAAAAGAGGTGACTGACATTAATTACCAGCTAATGAAAAGTTAGCGCGTATAGCTATTACTGGTGTCTTAAGGAATCGATATTTTTTACTCAAACTTTACTCAAACTTTTAACTGATTGAAAGTTATCTAAAATAATAGGGAATTTGCTCCTTTCTAATGGTTATGTTTATGCATACTGCAAGGCATCCATTTATCTCCCATTTGATGAGCTCCTTCACACCCAAACTTATAAGCTTCTTTTTCCGCCTGTTCCTTTGTATCAAATAGCATTGGCATTGGCATTGGCATTTCTTTTTCAATAGTTTTATTAGAACAACCTAATGAAAGAATTGACATAAAAAGAAAAGGGATAAAAGAAATAAAGTGTTTCAAAATTAATTAATTAATCAATGAAGTTTAGTATTAAAGACCTTTGGAAATATTTTAAAAGCTAATTTATTTACATCTTTAATATTGATTGACAGTCGATCTAACCTCGACCCTACTTTTTTTAGATAAAGTACCTATATTTTGTTATTTATTTAAAGGTTATTATTTTTGCAAATAACACTATTTTAAAAATGATTAAACTTGCTATCGTTTTCTTACCAATAGTCTTTGCAATTATTTGGATGCTGTTCATTGGGCTAAATATAAATAAATTAAATAAAAAAATTAATTATTAATGATTGACAGTCGATCTAAAATAATGGGCAACTAGCTGATTTTATATGAAGTTAAAAAATATTTTAAAAACTACTGGGACCCTTCATATTCTATTGGGATTATTAATTATTTTGCTACTAATTTTTTCTGTGGAAACTATTGCAGGCAAAGCTTCAACTGAAACATTGCTTCTTGTTAGAGGTACCGCTGATGTTGTAGCAGCTAGTAATTTAGGAATTGGATGTTTATTAATTATTTGTAGTTCTATAAAAGAAAAAGCCTCTTTGAGAAAAGTTTTATCTGGTGAATTAGTTTTAATGTTTTGTTTTTTAGCAGTAGCTCTATTCAATACTTTTAATGCTGGAACAATTGTCGATGGTGGACCTCCTCCTCCTTTTTGGTTTGTTTTGATAGTTAATCCTCTTTTATGTATTTACGGATTAAATAAAGAAAGATAATAATAATCCAGAAAGGATTGCAATAAAGAAGAATTCTGTTGTTAATTCTGAATCAAAAAAATATAAAATCATTTATATCTACTCAGTGAATATGTTCTGCCTCATTATGGTTGTGATGATTGTGACCATGCGCAATACCCAATTCATGCATCCTTGCATGCTCTTTAATTGTGTCTCTTAACTTATACGATGATGGTCCAACTGTTGTATAAATCCCATATCCTATTGAGCCAAATAGTAAAATTCCAACACTACTCAAAAGTAGAAATAAAGTTGGATCTTTGATTGTTCCCACCATGTTCTATAAATTTAATTACTAAATAACCATAAATATTTTCCAAGATTAATTCAAGTTCAAAATTTATAAAATAAGGAAGAAAAAAGCATTATTAAATATAAAGATTAAATGATTAGATTGTAATTAAAATGGTGTATATCAAAGTTAAATATCACAAAAATAATCCTTTAAAAATGTTTTGAATAGTAAAATAAATAACACTTTTAGGTTATTAAATATTTAAACAGATTGATATTAAAGAATTTTATATTTTGAATTTGATTGAACTAAATTTACCGTGAGTTGTATTATTTGATGTTGATTAAAATTAGACCTCTAAACTAATTTGGATTTAATTAAATGGTATTAGCAAATGGAAGTTTTGCTTTTTGCACTTTTTTTTATTAGTGCACTTATTTTCTTTATTGCAGGCAAAGATGATTTTGGAAGAGCCGAAAATAAATTAATCATTAAGGAAAAGGTTAAAGAAGGGGAAAACATTAAACCAGCTGTAGGAGTCAAAAAACAAGCATAATAAAAAAACAAATTAACTAAAGTACTTATGATTTATGGTTTTGCCTATCTTGGGATGGTTCTTGCTATTAGTGCAGGATGGATTTTTCTTGCAGTCTTAAAAAAACCTGATTTTATTGAAAAGCCACTTAGTGAACTGAAAAATAAAATAAGACCTTTCCTTAATCCAAAAGAAGATCAGTGAAATTTGTTCTAATTTCATTTTTAATTGGATTTATCATAAAAATTAATCTTATGATTGCTCTGCCTACATTTGGAGAAATATATACTGAGAAGAAAATATCCAATAATCATTTAGCCAAAAAATATTGTGATTCTTTAGAAAAAAATCTTTTTAAAGGTCTTAATAAAGAATCAACCTTAAAATACGAATATTTCTTCTCATCTATTCCTGATAATTACATAAAAGACGAGAATAAATTTTTAGAAATTTTCAAATATGATGTTAAATCAATCTGTTCATATGATTTCTCGAAATCTAATGAAAAAGAATTTAAAACTTTTTTAAACAATTATTTTAAAACCAAAAGTAATACTCCAAAAACTAAAGTTGAAGCAATAAATCCTACCCCAATTAATCCTGCAATAATTCCAGTATTAAGATAAACCTTTACCGTAGCTAATTCTTTTCCTTCTTTTTTAGTCATAAATTTTTTACCTGAATAAGCACATCCAAGCTACCAATGAGAACATCAATAAAGCAAGGCTAATAATACTTTTACTATTAGCTTTACCTTGTTTTTCAGTTGATTTAAAAGGGATTAGTGCCATAAGACTCAATAAAACAGAATTATTTCATGTTTTTTTTATTTATCAAGAAATTTTTATACGTAAATAAGTTATAAAAACAATTTTATTTAAAGAATTAATTACACATACCACTCATACTATTTCTTAAATAGAAACTTTCTTCGATTAATAATTTTCGATAAACTAAACAAAACGCTTTGGATTAAGCTGACTTTCGAAAAAAGTTAACAAAATGCCATGCCAGCACCATATCAGCAGCCCTATTTCCCGCAAATTATAGACTATGACTGAACCTAATTACTAGCTAATGAACCATATACCAGTAGTCATAGCAAGGGTTTTATTTTTTCCCAAAAATCCTATTCGAACCTCATTCGAACTTTTTATTGATTGATAGTCGATGTAAACTAAGGGGCAATTAGCTCCTTTTTTTTTATCTTGCTATATAAATACTAAGAGATGATTTAACTTTTCCTGCTTCAATAAAATATTTTGGAATTAACTGAGCTAATCAAAGATTACGTAGCCACAGAATTATTATCAAGTATTGAACTTGATTTTCTTGAAGGAGAGTTATGGGAAACTACTCAACATATTGCTGAAATAAATACATTTTTTAAAGCTCCAAAAAAAATATGCGAGCAATTAGACCTAGATGAAAAATCTTGTTGGCAATTATGTTGTGCAGCTGTACTTGACTCCTCAAGACCTTTAAAGAACGGACAAAAAAGAGTTGAAGATTTTAAAAAATTAATTAAACAATATGAAATTAACTTCATATAAAAAATAGAAGAATCGATGAAACATTTGCTTATTGCATCAATCCTTTTTTTTATACCTTTAGGAGCTTTTGCTGATGAAAGGCAAAGACAAATTGAGTACGAAGCTATAAATCTTGTTATTAAAAAATATGGAAAAGGCTTAGAAAACAGATTAAAAGGAACTGAATTAAATCCCAATTATCGAAGTTGGTTTGAGAATGATTGTTTTGTAAGTGTTGCTGCTGGTACATACCAAGAAAGTAATTGGTCCTCAATGGAGTGGTTTAGCGTTAATGTCTGTTCTGATTCTGCTGAAATAATGGAAAGTGAATGAAGGGAATAAAACGACTATTAGTTTTGCAGCATTTAGAAATAGAAGGACCTGGTCTTTTTAAACAATTTGCTGAAGAAAGAAATTTAAAAATTGAAATTATTCGTTTGGATAAAAAAGATAATCTTCCTAAAACAAAAGAAGGTGATCTAATTTTAATTATGGGTGGACCGATGGGAGTCAAAGATATTGGGAGCGACAAATACTCATGGCTTAAGTTGGAGAGAGATTTTATAAGAAGAGAATTAGAGAATAAGAGACCTATAATCGGTGTTTGCTTAGGTGCTCAGTTGCTTGCGAGTGCTGCTGGAGGAGATGTTGAAATTTTAAAATATGGATACCCTCCAAAAGAATTACCAGAAATTGGATGGTCTCAAATTTTTATTGATAAATCAAATAGTGACTTTAAATCACTGTTTGAAGATCCTTTTCATGTACTGCATTGGCATGGAGATAGGATTTTATTACCTAATAAAGCAATACTTATTGCTAGCAGTGCACGTTGTAAGGAACAGTTTTTTAGGATTGGTAATTTTGCTTACGGATTGCAATTTCATATAGAGACAACGGGGGTAATGATAAATAAGTGGATTAAAGAAGACAAAGAATTTGTCTTTAAAGGATTGGGATCAAATGGTCAGGAAATTTTAAGAGAAGAAAATAAAAAATATAGTGATAAGTCTTTTTTAAAAAGAAAGCTTCTCATAAACAAATTGTTTGAATTATTAGAAAATTAAAAAAAGAAGATTTCTAATCAAATAAAAAGGGCTTAATAAAGCCCCTCAAAAAATTAAAAAAATAATTTTTTTTTAGAAGATACCTGGAACAATTTGACCAGTAAAATAGTAAGCCCCTATAAGAGCAAACATTCCAAGCATTGCAGCTTTACCGTTAAGCTTTTCAGCTTTTTCGGTCATGAATTTTTTTGCGAATTCCATAAGTAATTAATTTGGATTTAATATTTACAAACTAATTATTCCTAATAGGTAATTGATGTAGTGTTTCCTACCTAAATCACCTTTTTTCTAAGAATTTTATTTTTAATTTATTTTTCATTATTAATTCACGAAATTTAAGAAAGAAACTATTTCTAAAGATCTTTAGTTTGAATGAGAAGTAGTTCAAGAAAGAACTTAAATTTTGTATTTAAGGTAACCACTTTTTTGTGAGCACTAATCAGAATAAGGTTCCAACTATTTTTTTATGCAAAAAGATTTAGATGAAAATTCTTATCAAAAAAGAATTAAAAATATAGAGAAAGGAAAATCTTATTTAAGAAATAATGGATTTTTCAAATCAAAATCTAACCTATTCGAAGACATACATAAATTTATTTATAAAAAGTAATTTAAAAAAGTTTTTTATTTATCTAAGTATTTTTACTTATATGTTGAGTTGAAGACTTTAAATAATTAATGTTTGTTTTAGGTTTATATATAAGTAATGGATAAAGAACATTTAATTGATTTAATATCTAATAGCATTATTTCTGAGATTAAAGATCTCGAAATTAATGAGAAAAAATTTATTGCAAATAATTATTTAAATAATCTGAATTTAAATCAGCTTAGAATAATTTCTAAAGAATTTATTTTGTAATTTTAATTGAATATTGATTTAAATAAATGAGATTATCTTTACGATCATTTGAATTTTACTAAGTTAATACCTTTTTTATATGAATGATTCAGAAGAATTTAAACCTAGCCTTAAACAAATAAATGAGGATATCAGACCTACATGGGAAGATATCAAAAAACAATCAGAAGTATTAGTTAAAAAACTTGGTTGTCCTAGATCATTTGTAGGAGGGATGCTTCATGCAATAGCAAGCGACTTCTCTGATATGCAAACTTGGGAATAAATGAAAAACTTATTACTTGCACCACTTTTCAAACTATTCAACAAAAGCACTTTCCTCTCATCACTAAATCAAAACTCGTGCCCTGTTTTAGATGCTGAAGACATAAAAAAGCAAGAACAGAAAGAAGCTATTGAAAGGTTGTACCCATAAACTTTTAACAGAAATTTATCAGATCATATATACGATGTAGCACGGTCACATTGACCCCGTACCACCCATCACTTTCCTAATTAGAGACTTTGATGGATAATGAATTTATACCCAAAAAAGTTTGAGTAAGCCTTATTTCAAGCTTTAAAATTCGCTGAGATCCCTTGATATGACTGAAAAAAAGTTTTGGCTAATGAAAAGTGAGCGCGTCTAGCTATTACTGGGATTTCAGGGAATCGTAATTTTTTACTCAAACTTTACTCAAACTTTTAAAGACTAAAAAACTAACCGATTTTGAGTTCGGTTCGAAGTAAGAAAACCCTGAAACTATTAATCTCTTTTGATGAATAGTCTTCAAATGACAAAGACACAAAGCACAAAAACTACATTAAGTAGCAAGCTAAGTGTCTTGGAAGTAATCTGCATTAATTAAAAAGGTTTTTGTACTCGTGTGTAGGAGTGCGGGGTTAACCTTGAAACCGCTAGGCTCAAGTCCTTACGAAAAGGACAAGTCCTTAGACCACTTATACCGATAAAATATATTCATAACAAGTTTAGGTAACTTGATTCACTAGCCAAAAACTAATGAAAAGGAAGGTAAATTATTTAATAAATTTCTGCTTATAATTCTGGCTTCTCTTCTTCAACTGGCTTCTCTTCTTCAACTGGCTTCTCTTCTTCAACTGGCTTCTCTTCTTCTTCAGAAAATCTTCTTTTTAAAAATTCAGAAATTTTTTGGAAAAGATCCTTTAGGAATTCAAAAATTTTATACAGAATGTTTTTCATAAATAAAATTCCCTATTTGTTTTACGAGATAAAACTTAAACAAAATTAAACACATATTTCTTTTCAAAGCATTCCGAAAAAATACTTAATTCTTTTTTTTAGAAAAAAATATTTTTGAAATTATCTTGGATGTCACATCTAAGAGCTGAATTGCAGTTCAATTTTTCATTTGCTAAAAAGATAGAGCGGGCTAAAGTCCAATGCTCCACGAGGATTTAGTCCGCTGCCGAAAGGTGAATCTATCCTAATTAAAGTAACTTTCTGCTAGTTTTGATAAATATATTGATTACTTGATAAATAGTTTTTGTATATTGCTATTACAAAACTAATAAGGTTATCTAGATTAGTTACTAAATCCTCGTGGAGAAAGCTTTAGTTAACTTCTTTTACTGGTTACTAATAAAATCAGCTATATCACATTATGGTGAGTCATTGGTTCCAGTAGAAGTTCCATCTAATTCAACCAAACCTTTTTCTTAATTTCTAATGGTAGGTATTAAATACTTTAATCAAAAGCTTAGTTAAACTACCTTTTTTATTTTAAAACTAGAATTAATACTCCAAAAATTAAAGTAGAGGCAAAAAATCCAACACCAACTAATCCAGCAATTATTCCAGTATTAAGATAGACCTTTACTGTTGCTAATTCCTTCCCTTCTCCAATAGTCCTCATATTTTAAATTTCTTTTTTGATAATCTAATGCGTTCATGTTCTTATCGAGTATGGCAAAAGGAGAATTAGTAAATTTCATGGCATAACACCTCTAAAAAAAATAGTTTATTGAATATTTAATAGATATGAGATTTTATTTATCTCAAGTAACTAGATCCTCTATAAGTAAGCTTTATTGTTTTCTCTTCTTGGCTCTTGCAATATACGAAAGATTTGCCGTTAAAATACATGTTTACCATTATGCAGCTCCTGGTCTTGATCAAGTCCCCGTCCTATGGCTTGATTCGTACTGCGGTCTATCTAATAGTAGATCGGACGATTTGGTAGCATTTACTACACTTTATTTATAGAGTATTTATACTCAGTTGTCAACCCTTAAGATTAAAATTCTCAGTCGCAATAGACTAAACAATGCTGATTAGTTGGATGTTCTCTACATTCCCTCTTCCAATAGTCTTCAAATAAATGATTATCTCTATCAAGATTTCTTGTTATTTCTTCCATTCTGTTTCCAGCATAATTAAATGCTTTTAGGTATCTTGGAAGGATTGTGAATTGATTGAATAGTTTCATTTAGACCTCCTAGATCTATACTTATATTGTCCTCCTATAGCCTTGAAATTTATAGGTCGGTTTGAGGAACTATTAGGTACGGGAAGAGGTATATATTTTGAATCAAAAAATACTAAAGCAGTCCTAAAATTAATACATGGTTGTCATGAGGCAGTTGCAGGGATACAACTGAAGCCAACCATAAATTATTAGAGATCAATTCAAGATTTAAAACACACTCATTATTTAAAAAGAAATCTTCTCCACTTTAGATAAAACTAAAATAAATCAGGATTTGAAAACAATGTAATCATAGATACCAACAGGTATTTAGCTAATTGATTATATATTTAACATACGAGTTAACCCGTTCCAATTTGTTGACTCTGAGGTTTTACCGTTGATTCCTTATCTTCTGAAAGTTGTTCCTTGCAGCTTTAGATTAAAAAACGGTCTTTATTTAATCTAAACCATGCAAAAGAAAATCGTAAAAAAATATGCTGAATTAATGCATCAGGCGCAACAAGCTACTGGAAGAAAAGAAGCAGTTGGACTAATACATAAAGCAGCAAAGTTAAAAACTAAATTTGATAATTACGAGATGATGTGATCATCTACAAAGCAATTTTCCCAAATAAGAATGTCATTCTTAAATAAATTCTCGATTAAAGATATCATTCTCTCAAGCAAAGAGGCATATCAAAAGGAACTCAAGAACAACGGTGTGGGTTCACAAATAGGTAAGTCATTATTTAATAAATTTTCAATTAAAGATATCATTCTCTCAAGCAAAGAGGCATATCAAAAAGAACTCAAGAACAACGGTGTGGGTTCACAAATAGGTAAGTCATTATTTAATAAATTCTCGATTAAAGATAT
>CACBBI010000024.1 GCA_902537445.1 uncultured Prochlorococcus sp. | reverse complement strand
GAAAAGGTTGTTTATGTTGGATTAGATCCAGAAGGTGCATCCGCGAGTGGTATAAACGTTTCTTTATTAAATCTTGCTTTGAGTTTTACAACGGCATTAGTAATTGTTAGTTCAATGTCAGCAGTGGGAGTAATTCTTGTTATTGCTCTTCTTTCTACCCCAACACTGTTAGGGCTTAATAAGGCTCATAGTTTAAGAATTGCAATGATGAGGTCTTCATTTTTTGGATTATGTATCTCACTTCTGGGCTTTATTCTCTCTATAGTCTTTAATTTGTCGCCTGGACCTGCTATTAGTGTTATTTGTGTCGCATCTCTTTTGATTCCTAAACTTCGTAAATAATTAAATCTTAAATGTCCAATCAGAGTTTAATGCTTGAGCTTCTGGATTGTTTTTTAAAGCTACTTCCATAGCCTCTTTTTTATTATTAGCTATAACAACTTCATCAAATTCCTTTCCATTTTTTTTGAGACTTACTTTAAAACGCATAAAAATTTTTTAATTAATCAAAAGTTAACCACTAAGCAACTAGATTTAAATACTTTTAAAAGTTAATTGATGAAATAGAAACTTTAGTTATTTTGAAGTTTTTCTACTACAGATTCTTTCTCAATTTTAGCTACATCCTGTAATCCATTAGCATCAAACCAAGGAGCGTTTTCCCAATTAAATCCTTCACCAAACGTATTATCGGGAGCAGCTACGTACCAGTGACATGATGAATCGGGAACATCTACAGCACATTTTGACCAGTCAGCTTCCCACTGAGGAACTTGTACCCACATCACAGATGCTAATAAAAATGAAAAAATAAAATTCATAATTATCGGTTAGCAAAATTTTGAAAGATTTTTTTCACATTCTTTCTTTCTTTTCTTCCAGTAATTTTCAAGTATTTGATATTTATGCTTATTTTTGAATTGACTTAAATGAATATTATTCTGATTAAGAACTGAAGTGTTTTTGATTTTCATGACTCAAGCTTTCAATGTAGATCATATTTAAGACACTTTATAGATTTTTTGAAGTGAATTTATACTTAATTTTTGACCTACTTTTGTGTAGGTAAGTATTTCTCGGGATTATTTTCAATATAAGTAAGCGAATATTTGACAACACCTACTATTACTGAAAAAAGAGCAATTGCTGAAATAATAAAAATGATTTTTTTGTAAATGCTTTTCATCAATTTTTTATGTTTTTGATTATTTTTTTCATCAACGCCCAATTTTTCTGAAAGATTTAAATAATTAGTAATTTATACTGTAGCCTTTTAAATTCCCTACGGAGTAGATTAAATACATCAGAAACTCCTCACACACTTTTTTCTGATAACTTTAAAAGTACTCGACTTTGATGTTTGAGTACTTTTTGTATTTTTTGCCATGTGACAGTTAAGATAGAGGTCTATTAGACATTACATATTTTGAATTTAGGTGTGATATTAGGATTGTGTGTAGGAGGAATTGGTTTATTTCAGTGGAAACAAGGAAACACTTGATATAAATCAATTTTAAAAGATCTCTCTTAGAGGGATCTTTTTTTTGGGATTATTAGAAGTACATATTAAATTCTGAATATAAAAACAAATATGCTTTCTTACAAAATAATTAGGTCATCATTACAAATTAGTAATTTAATTCGTTAGATTATGAGTCGTTAAATCATTCTGTTAATGAAAATACTTTTTTTAGCATTTTTAATTTGTTCAAGCTTTATATTCCCTTCTTCATCATTTGCTTCACATATAGAACTGAAACCTTGCGTAGAGATTGCTCATTGTGTACGAGAAGAATGGGAGATAAATAATATTGAGAAACCTTTTGAAGAGATTAAAACATTTATAGAAAACACTCCAAGAACTGAGATTGTAGAAATTGATGGCGATTATCTTCATGCAGAGGCAACCAGTAAATGGATGAAGTACGTAGACGACTTAGAAGTATCCTTTTTACCTGAATCAAACATCTTATCAATAAGATCAGAATCAAGAGTTGGAGAAAGTGATTTGGGAGTGAATCAAAAAAGAGTTGATTTACTAAAATCCAAAATGTTTTAAGATAAAAAGTTAAAAAAATAATTTGTTTTTATTGTTTTTTGTATAACTTTTCTTTTTTTAAAAAAAATTAGAAGATAAAAAAGTAATAATTATCATCATGCCTTGATAATGGCAAATTTATTAGATTTTCTCCAAAAAGATGATCATAAATTTTATATATTTATTATTATTTAGTTTTGTTTTTTTCTGGTTTTATATAAACATTAAAAAAAATGGACTTAAATGGATAATCAAAGGTCTTTTTCAAATTGGAATATTAGTATTATTCATTGGAGGGTTTTTCAAAATATTTTTCACCTTACCCCCTAATTTATTTATACAAATATTTTTTCTTATTATTTATGCATGGTGCACTGTTGGAATAAATGTAAATTTTATGATCCCTTTGATTAGTTTGATTGACCAAAAAATAGTAAAAAAATAAAATTAAAATATGCCTTAATTCTCAGTACAAAAATAAATCTATTTCCTTAATCTGCAATATTAAAATTTATAGGATTTATTTTTTTCCTTTTGAAAGTCTTTTCCTTGTATACCTAGTCTTTAATGCCAAGTCTGTCATTATATATATTCCAATTAAAAGAATGATTATTCCAATAAAGTATTTCATTATTTTTTATGTAATTGCTATGTTTGAGATTTATTCATGATGCCAACTAATTTTAATATCTATTTCTTGAGATAAATTTCTTGTAACTGGACATTCTTTGGAAGCTTTTTTCAAAAAATCAATAGTTTCATTAGAAGTGCTCTCTGGTATGAAAATATCTATTATTAGTTCTTTTATCTTCCTTTCGCTATTTTGTGTCATTACTTTTTCAATATTTAAATATATACCTTTCAAATCAAATCCTTTCGATTTGGCTTTGATTGCCATGATGGTTAGCAGGCAAGTACCTAGAGATGTTGCTAATAAATCAGTTGGGGAAAAACTTTCACCTTTACCGCAGTGATCTAAAGGTGCATCAGTTCTAATAACACTTCCAGATTGTAGATGAATAGCCTCACAGTTTAAATTTCCTAAATAAGAACATTTAACTTTAGTCATTTTAAAAAAATTAAATTAGGAAAATATTATTAATAAAAAATTATGGAACATAACAAGATTATTGATGAGAAATTTTTATTTGCATATTAGTGGAGTATTAAGGAAATTCATCATTCAAGTTTTGAAATCAGTTTTTATATCCATATTCCTCTAAGCAATACTCAATTAATTCAATTGATTTATTAAGAGTTCTTTTATTTTTATTTTCTAGATCGAAACATTCATTTAAAACACGTATAGATTCATTTAAAAATGATTCTTCTTTATTTTTTATATCTTTAACTTGATTTATATAAATTAATTTTTTAATGCCAATTAGGGAGAATATTATTATTGATATTGTAAAAATTGCTATTTTGAATTTATTCATACAATTAGTTATTACAAATATTTTAATTTATTTAATATCTAAAAACTTTACATAGCTTATAGAACTAAGTAATTACATATGTAGCTGCTGTTATTGCTATGGCAGTAATTGAAATGAAGATGTATGGAACAACCTTTAAAGGTATATATAGATTATTTTTAGACATAACTAGAACCTTTATACAAATAATTACATTCCCTTTAAACTTTATAAGTCTTCAAATATACAAATTAATTTTCTTTGCATAAATTCAATCTTTTTAAAGATTAACAAATTTATATTCATTGAATTTTCATTAAATAAAGTATCTCTAAATCTTGTCTTGAGTCCGATATTTTTCTTTTTAAAAAGATTAATTCTTCTTGGCTCATTTTTGATTCTTTTATCATCAATTCTGCTTGTTCAATAGCATGTTCTATATTTCTAATTTTAATTTCTCTTATTGAGGGATCATCTTTACATGCTTTTTTAGTGTTTGCATCTAACATGTGTACGAAAAAATCACCTTGAATATAATCTAAATTAAAACTTCATTATGCTATGACCGCAAATTTAATTAAAATAAATTATTATCAAGATAAGAATTTTAATCTTAGCTAACCCTCTCTTCAATTGATCGAGTGGGTTTTTTTTATGGTGTAATATACTCCTAGCAATTACTATTAATTTGGAAGATTCAAAACTTAATCCTGAGGAAAATAATTCAATCGAATCGTCCCCCAATTTGAATGAAGACAATAAAGATCTTAATGAGGGGAATAAAAAAGAAGAAAATGTTAAGGCATTTACAGAATTTCTAGAGAAAGCAAGTAATCAAGATTCTTCAGAAGAAAAAGTAAAACTTGATTCTGAGCAACAAAAACTAAAAATTGACAAATCACTTTTTAAAAGATTTCTTAATAATGGATTTGATGGCATTTCAACTAATCCAAACTACAAAATGTTGGCATTATTAATAGTCCTTTTAATTAATCTGTCTCTATTTTTTGTAATTGGCAATATGGGTAAAGCTTTTTTAAGAAATGCAGGAATTATGGGTTAAAAATTATTTATTTCTTTTTGGATATTCTTCTTTACAATTTTGATTCATCAAATGAAACTGTGATATTTTCTTGTCAAATTAATATTTAAATAAAATTTGGATAATAAAGAGCCAGAAAATCCAGTAGTTTATCTTTCTAATTTAGTCAAGAAATTAGATGTAAAAAACAGAAATGGTTTAGTAGCCTTAGCAATAGTAAACCTTTTAGTGATTCTTTTATTTAAATTTTATTTGAAAGGATCTGGATTATTATCTTGAATTTAATTGCTGATAGTATTTCCAGTGTTTTAATTAATCATTAGAGATTGAATTTGAATTCAACAAGGAAATTGAAGGCCTTATATAAATAAAAATAGACCCATACATATCCTGCATAATTCTCATTTCATCGTCTAAATATACAATTGAAACCTGGCAATTTGGCGATTCTTTATTCCAAGGTAACTTATTCCATACCTCTTTAACTGGATACCATCTATCCATAAGTAATTCACTAAATAATGGAATCTTATTAAGTCCATCAACTTTGGAAACTTTTGTCTTTTGTAAGTTCATATCAAGTAAATTATTTCTTAAAACTAAATCACTTGCTAGGGTTATTACTCTTCCACCAAAAGTAGGCAATAGTTTGAACCAACCTAAGATAGGAATAGTTGTAAGCCCAAATATTGTGGTGTCAAAAGTAGATATAAATTCTTTTTTTTCAAAATCAATCTTTTGAGCAATTCTCCCAATAGTTGATATGCCAAAGGATCCTACTTGCAATTGATGTAATTTAAAAAAAAGATTACTTTTAAATTCATCATTTAATGCCTTTTCAATAGCAAGGAAGAAAGGAGAACTTCGAAATAATTCAACATTAGAAAAAATCAATTCCCACTCTCCAGACAATAATTTTTCTGATATTTCAAAACTAAAGTCTTTAAGAGCATCAATCAATTCATCCATTTCATTAGCTTTTTCCTCATACATAGGAGAAATTAATTTATTTAATCTTTGCCCTCTATCTGTAACAGCAGCTATTTTATATATATTTGACTTTATCTCTCCAATTTCTTTCATAACTCCAATACAAGAAATACTAATTAATCTTAGGAATTTAATTTGATGTTGATGGCAATTTTAATAATGCTGGTAATAAAATCAATTAATATTCTCCCCACCTTTTACCAATATCAAAACCCCATTCGGTGGTTAATTTAATTACTTCATCATGATTCTTGCATTTTGAAAGGGATAACTTTTTACTAGGATTATTTTTTATTAGCTCAGCAATTTGATTAAGTTGCTCTATTTTTTTTAGAAAATTACTTAGATTTTTATCTGACATTTATCTAGGAAGTAAATTTTTGATCATAAGTAAATATGTAATAAAGAACCCAGGCAACACCAAGAATAAGAATTGCAATCATTATATTTACTGACCAAACTACTTCTATCATGTAATTTTTTTTATATATTTTTAATATATCCAAAATTTAAATTAAATTAACCGTTAATAATTTAAATCTAGAACAAAACACTACTACTACTAGGTATATAGAATAGTTATAAATATTTTAAAAATTATGGGAGAAGCTAAGAGAAGGGAAGAGTTAGGCTTACCACCTAGAGAAAAGAAAAATGAAAAACAAACATCGAAAAATCAACTAAACAAAATTTTAAATAAATATCCTTATTTACCTTTCATTTTAGGTTTTTCATTACTAGCAATATTAATTATCGATTTAGTTAATTACTACAAATAGATATATAAAAAGGGGATACTTTTAGCAGAAGAGAAGATTATCTTCGCAATTGCGAAATTATTTTTCCATAATAAAAATAAAACTCATGAAACCGATTAACACCTCATGCGCCTTAATTCTAGGGGTACTAACTTTGTTTTCAATATCTAATGCAAATGCGGGTGGCTGCAGTTCTCATACTGAGAAGATGGCAGAAATTGAATGCTTGTCTGATGATAAAAAATGTATAGAAGCGAAAGAAAAAGAATCACTATACAAAGTTGAGGCCTAAATGTTTGATAATCTTGGAACTGCTCTAGTACAGGCATTAGGCTTCTTTGCTGTTTTTGGTTTTTTTGTATATCAAACTTTATTTGCAGATAGCAAACCCAAAAATTCAAAATCAAATCCTAAAAAAACAAAGATTTCCGACAAAAAAGAATCAATTAAAAAAGAACCTAAAAAAGGCTTATTTAACAGAAAATCTAAACCTGTTGAAGAGAATTTAACAGTCCAAAAAAAGGGATTATTTGGGAGAAAAAAAGAAGTTATTAAAGAAGAGATTAAACCAATGAAAAAAGGTTGGTTTAAATAGCTAAAGGTACTTAAACTCTTTTTTGATACCTTTTATACAAAAACTTTTTTTAGTAACTTTATAATTTATACAAGATGATATCCAAAATGAATCATAGAGAAATCACAAAAAAATATAGCGAGTTACTTAACAAGGCTGAGTTTGCTACTGGCCGTAAGGAAGTTGTAGGTCTTTTAAAAAAAGCTGCCAAATTGAAATCTCAGATTGAAATCAATTATTAGATCTTAAAATTAGTTTAATTCTAAATGTAAAAAATTTTTTTAAATAAGTTTTTACATGAGATAATCTGCATAGATTATTTTGCTTATGAATAAAAAAGGTTATACAACCGAAAGCGGTGGTAGACAAAATGGTTTTGCAATTGAACCAGAAATTAACCCCATATCAGAAGGCGAATCAAAGAAATCCATATTTTTATTTATTGGAATATTATTGCCTTTTCTAATAGGCGGTTTTTATTATTTAAGGACTCTGAATATATTCTGATATTTTATAAGCCATTTTTAGCAATATATTCTTCTGAGCTAACTATATCTTGCATTAAGCTCTCTGATGAAGGATTAAATCCATTTTGCTCTAAAAAAGATTTAACCTTTTCAAATTTTTGCTGAATTTTCTTTGTATATGGAGTTGTCATCAAATAATCATCTTTTTCTGTTGAATAGTTCATTTGATTAACGGATTACTTTTACAATTAAATTTTGCAAAATATGCTATTACTAGTGAAGTTATAAATATTACATAAATAATTTAATAGTAATAAATACTTATAAGTTGTTTGTCTGAGGTCGTTATTGGCTGATTTTTTTAAAGAGTACTTATAGTAACTAGTTCCATTAAATCTCTGGACTGCAGATATTTTTGAAATACTTCAGAATAAAATGCTTTTTTAGCAGCAAATTTTGATTCGAATTCTATTACTAATCCAAGCTGTCCTCCGTCCCATTCGTTTGAAGTTGATTCTTGTATCAAATCTCTTTTTACTATTACTCCTCCCACAGATTTAATCCAAGGCAATACTGTCCTTATATATTCCAGAAATAAATCAGCATTTGGAATCGAAATTTTCTTTAGCCAATAGCTCTTTGTCATCAAATCAACATATTCTGGGTAGAATATAGCATATGGAGGTAAGTATTTATCCTTAGCTATATACTTAGTGGCCATTGAATGGAATCCGAAGATGATTTATTAAATTTACTTCTTAAATCTCCAAATTCAGAGAGTATACGTACTATTGCCGAACAGCTTGAAATTGGTCATAATTTTTCCTTCAGCAAAAATAGAAATGATTTAAAGGGCGTCTGGGAGCTTCGGTGGAGTAGTTCTAATAGTCCTTTTTTAAAATATTCGCCTTTTATTGATAACCTTCAAATTCTTGATCCCTTTAATTTAAATGGTCTTAATCTACTTAAACCGAGAGGAATAAGATCAATTATTGGTACTGGTATTTTAATAAGACTTTATTATATAAATGAAAAAAGAATTGGTGTAAAATTTACACACGCTGGTGTTATAGGGCCTAAATTTGGAAGAAAAAATATAAAGGCTATGAAAGAAATAAATAATGAACAGTTAGGGTGGTTAGAGATAACTTATTTAAGTAATAATCTTAGAATTTGTAGAGGTGATAAAGGAACTTTATTTGTTTTAAGTAAAATAAATTCTCCGACTATATTCAATAATTTTAAAGAATTTATTAAAATCTATTAAAAATATAAATTAATTCTTTATCCAAATAGACTTTAATACGAAATAAATTGGAAAATATTTAAAAGATTCTTTAGGTATTTCATAACTTAAGAATTTCAGTGCTTCTTCTAACCAGTAACCAATATCAAATCCTAAAAGAATTTTTTCTAAAACAAACCAAAATTCTTTATCAAATATAATTCTGAAGTTTAAGTAAATATATTCCCAATGAAAGGTATTCCAATATTGGGTTAAAAATGAGGATAAAATAAGCCAAAGTGATATGAATAGAAAACTTTTAAGAAATTTATAAAATTTTTTCATATACCAGCAACTGTCTTATTTAATTTCAAATATCCCTTATTATTATTTGGATCAAATTTTATTTCCATGAAATATATCCAAAAAGATATAAAAATATTGAGAAAATACTAAATTTTGGTGGCATTATTAATCTATTCTTCTTTTTTTAGATTCTGGGCCTTTAGATTTTTATTCTTAAGAAAAAATCCTAAAAACAGAAAAGCAAAATATATAAGTAAACTTGTGCCAAAAATTAAAACTATCTTTGAAATATCCATAAATGATTTTTTTAATATAAATTACAGCATTTTTTGCAGAGTTTTATCTATGGTAATGATTTTTCATTTATCACGATAAAGAGCTTCAATTATTAAGCTAATAATATTATTTAAATCATATGCAAGTAGCTTTTGCCTGGAGTCTTTGTCTATCAGTTGGTATTGTTTTATTATCAATTATTCCATTAACTATAGGGAGAGTTAAAGCGGGATATTCTGTTGAAAATATGTCTGCTCCAAGGGCTTTATTCGATCAATTACCTTCTTTTGGAAAAAGAGCAGTTTGGTGTCATCAAAATTGTTGGGAAAGTATTTCCCTACATGCACCCGCATGTCTTCTTTGTTTGATTACTTTAACTGACTCTAATATTGCAATAATTGCAGCATTGATTCATCCTATTTTTCGTTTTTTATATATTGGTGCATATGTATTTAATATCCCAACAGCTAGAGGTTTAATGTGGGCCTCAGGAATTTTTACAACACTTTTGCTTTACAAAGAGGGCTTAACACAATTGATATAAACTATTTAAACAATAAACTTTTCTAAATCTTTTAATTGATATTCATTTATTAGTTTCACTTTATTTGATTTTGCTAGTTGATGAGCAGATTTTGTAAAGCCAGATTTTGAGACTATTATTGCATGTGTACCTTTCCAAAATAATTTACCAGCTGAAATTTCCTGAACTGCTTTATTGCCAATGGCTTTTTCATGATCTTTGCATTGAATACATATTCTCAAATCATTTATTGACGCTATTAAGTCAACCCCTTGATCTCCTGTATTAGGGGTTTCTTTTACTTCCCAGCCATGTTGTTTGAGAATTTCCATACAATGATTTTCAAATCTAATACCTTTTTTGTAGTTTTCCTTGTTTTTACTTGAGTAGTTTTTTTCTATTAGATTTAAGCATGATTTCTCTATTTGACTTGCTATGAATACAAACCAATCCTCAGTCTTGAGCTTTCTAATAGATCCAATTATCTCATCATCAATTGTAGGATTTTCATTGCAATACGATCTCCACTTTTCGAAAAATAATTCCATACTGCCAAATTTCTTTAAAATTACTTTTTCCCAGAAATATGGTATACCCTCTTTAAATCGCTTGGATCCATTAAATATATTTTTCTCAATGGCTTTTTCATCAAGAGGTGGATTGCCAATCCATTTTTTATAATCCTCGTTACCGTAAGCATCTATTTCCCTTAATCTGATCCTCTCCTCTAACAAGTTGTATTTGTTTTCTTCTATTAAATTATTAATTGTTTGAATAAAAAAATTGGAATTTAAAGCATTATTTAATTTAAACTTTTTCTTTTTAATTTGATAATCCCTTAAAATTATAAAAATTAAGAAAATGATAAAAATAATTAAAATAAAAAAAAATTTCATTAAAGATTTTTATTTTCTATCTAAAAGGTTTTTGTTTTTCTAATAACAAAATTATTTTTTGTTATTACTGAAGATTCATTTACTTCAAACCCATTAATTGCTGATATTTCTCCTTTTATGCCTTCTAATGTTAATTGCTCTATAATGCCTTTTATTACTTCATCTTCGACCAATTTTCTATCAATTCTTTCAGGTGTAATATCTGTAAGCCATTTTGAGGTCTTTTTTTTTACAACCTCTGTAGGGTTAGTTATTTTTAAGTAGATAGCCATTTTTTAAGTCATTCAGTTGAATTATAAGCATTAAATCTTCTTAACTTTTATTATTGTCATTACTTTCCCACTCAAGAAATTGAAAAACAAAAATTGCAAAGATAGAGAAAAATACTATAAACAACCCTAACCATCCAATAAATTTGTGCTCTGTAAAAAGATTTGTAAGCATTGATTTTTCTTGATATCTTGATTCCATTTCATATTGATAAGAATCAATAACTTGAAATATATTCATAATTAATAATTTAATAAGTATTTCAATTAATTGATAAAAATTTCAACCGTTTAATTTAATAAATGCTTCCGATAGGAAATCTGGCCTTTTTCTTATTATAGAAAAATTTAGTTTATTTATTAAGACTAAATTGACTTCAGCAAGCGTTAAGATTTCTTTTTTCTTGTTAAGAAATTTTGAAATTACATTAATCCTAGGACTTTTATCAATATTGAATTCGCTCTCAATTGTTATTTTCTCACCAAGAAATAAAGGAGATTTATATTTTATTGAAGTATTGATTAAAGGTAAATCTAAGCCATTTTTAGTTAGTTCGAAATAACTTATACCCACTTCTGAAAGTGCATTTATTCGGCTTTCTTCAAGCCAATTAAAATATTTTCCGTGCCACATTACGCCTGCATGATCTGCATGTTGAGGTAAAACAATTTTTTCTATTTTCCAAACTGGTTTTAAGTTCATCTTTTATTTAAAAAATATTTTATTCAATGAAAAAATTTATTTTGATATTGTAGATTAATTTTGTTTATTAACATAAGAATTATCAAAACTATATTTATAAAGTTATGTTTAATCGTAAAAATAGAAGTAAAAAAATGAAGAAGATTTTTCAATGGGAAGAATATTTAAATTGGAAAAATATGTCAAAGGAACAGAAATTAAATTTTAAGAGGGCATGCTTATTCCCATTTCTCGTCTATATAGTTTATGTTTTTCTTAATCAGTACTCCTTGGCAATTCTTTTGTTACTAGGTCTTTATTTTTTAATTAGATTTAAAAATAGAAATAAGTTGGGAAGATGAATATTTTTATTTTGATTTATTTAGATTTGTTTTAAAATTATCTAGTTTTTCTAAATAACTTTAATGGCATATGAGAATAGTATTAGATAAATTTTTTTTATGAAAAGAATTATTTTGTTCTTATGTGTATTAGTTTTTTCAATATTTTCTAATACGAATAATTTATTAGCAAAAGAAATTGATAATAACATTAAAGAGAATATTTCTAATGAAATTGAGGAAATTAAGCCTGATAATAAAAAAAATAATATTTCTAATTCTTCAGCAGAAGATATTTTTGGGGATGAACAAACTTTTCCATTCGTTGCAGGTTTAGGGAAAAATGCAGCCCATTGATTTCAATGTTCTTGATAATTTAGAAAAAGATTTTTTTAATACTAATGAAAGGTCTTAGGCTCCTAGAGCTTTCTGAAGCACTTAATGTTGATAGCTCCGACTTGTTAGCTGTTTGTGCAATTTTAAAAATAAAAGCCACATCTAGATTAAGCATGCTTTCATTTGAAGAATGTAAAAAGATAACTGATTACTATGAAATAAAAAATTAGATTTTTTTATATAAATATATTTATTATTTAATCTCTTTAATCATTGATACTAAAGTTGAATGAATTTCTTCTTCAGATATTTCATTTTTAAAATTGATAATTGCTGACTGGCCATCGTAATTGATTTTTATATAACTGTTATTAATTTCTTCCATGTAAGCATTCTCAAATCTTGATATCTTTGCATAATGAGTAAGATATTTGTGAACCGAATCAATGTGATCATTGTTCATATGATCACAAACTCTTTTACTTGTTTCTTTACTAATAATTTTCATTTAAAAAATAAATTTGTTTTAAGCTAATGTATTTTTTTCATTATTCAAAGTTTTAATCATTTTAATTATTAAATTTTTAACTTCATTTTTATCAACAGCTCTAACCAAGTTATTTCTCAAATTTGATGCTCCTTTAAAGTCTTTACATGTCCAAGAGATATGTTTTCTTGCAATTAGCAAGCCGTGATCTCCTTTTTCTTTTATTAATTCATCAAGATGCTCAATAATTAAATATAGTTTTTCTTCTGTGTTTGGTTCTTTAAAATTTTTATTTTCTCTAATGGCATAATCTATTTCTCCTATTTTCCATGGGGATCCTAAAATTCCTCGTCCAATCATTACACCATCAGCATTTGTTTTTTTTAAACAATTAAGGGCGTCATCAGGATTTTTGATATCTCCATTAGCAATTACTGGAATCTCCAACAACTTTTTAAGTCTCCCGATCATTTCCCAATCTGACTTACCTGAAAAACCCTGTTTTCTAGTTCTTCCATGAAGTGTGATCATCGTTGCTCCCGCATCTTGAAGTTTAAATAAGAAATCCTCTATATTTTCTTCTTTACTATCCCATCCGAGTCGTGTTTTTACTGTTACTGGAACCCTAACAGCTTTTACAACATTTTTAACTAATTCTATAGCAAGTTTTCGGTCTTTAATTAAGGCACTGCCCCCACCTTTCTTGGCAATTTTTTTTACTGGACATCCCATATTTATATCAATTAAGAATGCTCCAGAGTCCTCAGCTTGTTTTGCGGCTTCAGAAACAGCATATGGCCTATTATCAAATATTTGTACTCCAATTGGACCTTCTTCTAAATATATTGGATTGATTTTTTGTGTTCCAAATCCTTTTTTAAGACTTGTGGCATTTATCATTTCTGTAAATAGTAAAGAGTTTGGAGCCCATTTACGTACAAGTCGCCTAAAAATGTTATCTGTAACTCCTGCTAATGGCGATAGCATGACCTTACTCGTAATTATCCTGTTAACTCCCCTTCCTTTTAGCTTTATATTTGAAGACATATAATTTTAATTTATTTAATCTTTCTTTATTATAAATTCAGATTTGGAGCTGATTTTATGTTTTATATTTATTTCTTAATTTATAATAAGTGCTTTTACTTAAATAGGCCTAATTGATTAATTTTTTTGCTAGTTTATGTTGAGTTAAAATTCAAAAAAGGGAATTTTTTTTTGTTTATATTAGTATCTATTTTTCTCCCAATAATTATTTTTATTGCACCAATAAATGTAAACGCTATTCAAGGTAATTTAGATTTATCGAGTGCTCAAACTTCTGTAGGCAAAAGATTTGCTAAAGTTTTCTGTGATGCTAAGAGGGAAGGATTAGATTCTGATTTTGCTAGTGAATATGCTTTGAATAATACATATTTAAAATTTGTAGCATTTCCAGACGATGACGAATATTTGGATAATTTATGGAAATTCACCCATAACAATATATTAGATAATTGTGGTGAATTTGTAGATATAAATGATCTAAAAGACTTAGAGATTTTTTTTAAAGAAGAAGGTTTAATTGCATCAAATAGGGAACTCTATTTACCAACATTTGAGAATAATTAGATTAAATTTTTAGCATGTACTAAAATATAGATAGAATATAGAATTTTATGAAACTATTAGGTTTAAATTCACCTGAAATATTCATAATTTTAGTAATTTTGCTTTCAATTTTAGGTCCAAAAAGAATTGAAAAAGGTTTCTTATTATTTAAAAAACTATTAA
>CACBBI010000023.1 GCA_902537445.1 uncultured Prochlorococcus sp. | reverse complement strand
GCTATTTTATAAGCAATTAAGCCTTCTCTTACATCTTCTGCATTTGGTAGACCTAAATGTTCTTTTGGCGTTACATAACATAACATAGAAGTTCCATACCACCCTGCCATCGCAGCCCCAATAGCACTTGATATATGGTCATAACCAGGAGATATATCTGTCACTAATGGACCAAGCACATAAAATGGGGCTTCTGAACATTCTTCCATTTGCTTTCTCACATTAAACTCAATTTGGTCCATAGGTACATGACCAGGACCCTCAACCATTACTTGAACATTATGTTCCCATGCTCTTCGAGTAAGCTCGCCTAAGGTCTTCAATTCAGCTAGCTGAGCCTCATCAGAAGCATCATGCAAACATCCAGGCCTTAGTGAGTCTCCTAGAGAAAAAGTACAATCATATTTCTTAAAAATCTCACAAATGTCATCGAACCTTGTGTAAAGAGGATTTTGCTTAAAATGATGTAACATCCATTGGGCTAAAATACCTCCCCCCCTACTGACAATTCCAGTAATTCTTCCTTTGACTTTTGGCAAATGCTCTATTAGTAGCCCAGCATGAATAGTCTGATAATCTACGCCCTGCTTACAATGTTTTTCAATAATATGAAGAAAATCGTCTTCAGTTAGTCTATCTATTGAACCATGTACACTTTCTAATGCTTGATAAACAGGAACTGTTCCGATAGGAACAGAAGACTCATGAATAATTGCTTGGCGAACTTCATCTAAATTTACTCCACCTGTAGAAAGATCCATAACCGTATCAGCCCCATATTTAACTGCCAGTTTTAGCTTCTCTACTTCTTCATTGATATCACTTGCATTAGGGGAAGCACCGATATTGGCATTAACTTTGCATCTTGAAGCAATGCCTATAGACATTGGCTCAAGATTCAAATGATTAATATTAGCTGGAATAATTAATCTTCCTCTTGCCACTTCTTCCATTATTAAAGAAGAAGGAAGATTCTCTTTTTTAGCAACAAAATCCATTTCTTCAGTGATATATCCGTTTCTTGCAAAGTTCATTTGAGTTACATTGTCTTTACCTAGGCGAGGCTTAATCCACGAACTTCTCATAATTTACAAATTTTTTAAAAGTGTTATTACTAAAGTTTGATCAAATCTTCACTTCCCTGCATCAAGGTTAATGATTCAGGTTCAAAGGGTATGATCTCAGCTAAGTTAAAATTCTTAGCACCCCTAGTATTAATATTATTAATAGCTCTTTTCTAAAAAATAGTCATCTTATATTGCGTAAAAATAAATAAAATGATTTTATTTAGCTTTTTGATAAGACTTTATCTTTTTTAAAATATTTTTCCTATCTAATTGTCTGCTTATACCCCTCTCCAAAATAATTACAATCCCCATTAAGCCAATAGGTAAATAAAAAATCTTCCTAGAATTGTCCCTAAATATCAATCCTGTAGCAGATATAAGGATCATGAAAGGAGCCACAAAAGATAAAACAAATCTTTTATTAATATTCATTTACCAATTGCATTAATTTTTTCATTGTTTAATTTTACTATGGATTCTGTTATCACTTTAATTCCAATAGCAATAGCTCTTTCATCTGGATCAAATTTAGAACTATGAAGCGGAGCACATCCATTTGAACTCGAAACGCCAAGCCTAAACATAGCCCCTGGAATATCTTTTAAAAATTCAGCGAAATCCTCAGCTCCTAATGATGGTTTTTGTAATTCGATAACATTTTCTTGACCCAAAACCTTAATTCCCGAATCTCTAAGGACTCTATTAATTTCAGAATTATTATTAACTGCCGGAGTAATTTCTCTAAATATTACTTTTGCTTCAGCTCCGCAACTATTAGCTAATGAAGTGATATTTTCATTGAGCCAATTACCAATATTCTTAAATAGTTTACGATTAGTGCATCTAACCGTACCAATTAAATTAACCTTTTCTGCGAGAACATTGAATGCATTGCCACCATTTATTTTCCCAAAAGTTATTACTACAGGATCTAAAGGATCTAACGTCCGTGTTATTGATTCTTGAATTCCCGAGATCACTTTAGAGGCCGCCCAAATAGCATCAACTCCTTCATAAGGTCGAGCACCATGCCCTGATTTTCCTTTAATCTCTACCTTAAGTTCTCCAGCAGCTGCAGTTAAACTCCCCTCTTTAATGCCAATAGTCCCTACAGATAAATCTGGGTATACATGGACTCCCAAAATATGGGTTAAACCATTAATTGCACCATCCTTAATCATCCATCTAGCTCCGCTCGCAATTTCTTCAGCGGGCTGAAAAATTATCCGAGTCCCAAAATTTAGTTTTAAATCCTTAATAATTTTTGCTACCCCCAATCCAATCGATATATGCAAATCGTGACCGCAAGCATGCATAACACCATCTACTTTTGAAGAATAACTTAATTTCGTTTCCTCAAATATTGGCAAAGCATCCATATCTACCCTTAAACCTATAATTCCCTTATTTAAAGGGCCAAAGTCAGCTACAACTCCTGTCCTGCCAATAGATTCTCTAACATTCCAACCAATATTTTTTAAAAAACCACTTATCAAAATCGCTGTTTGATTTTCAAGTCCACTTAATTCCGGATGTGCATGGATATGTCTTCTTAAGTTAATTAATTCATCATTAAACGAATCAATTTTTTTATAAAAATGATCTCTATTCATCACTTATTTTAAATCGATAAAGTTCATTAAATCTCTAATTGGTTGTGGAGGCCATCTTCTTATTTTTTTCAACCATTCTTCATCACTATATCTAGGATCTAATTCAGTTACCGCTATCCAATTACTCTCTGCTTTTCCAGATTCACCCTTTGACCAATTCAAGGCTGTTAAAGCTGCCCTAGCATCAGCGAAAGTTGGATAACGTCTAATTAAATTTTTTAATTCTTTTTCAGCTTGATCAATGTTCCCCAATTGGAAATCTGCTAACGCCATACTCGATCTAGCCATCGCAAATCCAGGATTATATAAAGCAGCTTTTGAAAATAAATCTCTAGCTTTTTCCCAATGTGATGTAGATCCTTCTACATTAGCCAAATTATATAATGCAGAGAAATTTTTACTATCTTGCGAAATAACGAACATATAATCTTTTTTCGCGTGCGACCATAAACCCAATGCTTCCTCTGCTATTCCCCTGTTAATGTAAGGATCTATTTCACTAGGATTCAAACTTATTGCCTTATTTTGGTCATCTATTGATCCCTTTACATCTCCTATAACAAGTCTTACATTTCCTCTATTGCTAAAACCAGCAGCATCATCGGGATAAGTATCGAGATATTGATTCCATTGTTGTAAAGCGATATTAAATTTTCCGCCTGAACTTAATTCTAATGCATTTTTAAATAAATCCTCCCTCAAAGATAATGAATAGCATGGTGCAATATAAAAAATATTCAAAAAAACAAAAATTATTAAAAAACAAACCTTAACTTTTTTAGAAGTTATCATTTTTTGAATCAATGTACTTTTTTCCTAAAGCAGTAAGCAATCTTCCTCGAGGAGTTCTCGTGAGAAAACCAATTTTGATTAAATATGGCTCAACTACAAATTCTAACATTGACGAATCATCACCCAAGCCAGCTGCGATTGAATCAAGGCCAGTTGGAATATTATTATTTTGATTAAGAAAAGATAAATAGTTTCTATCTAAAGAATCCAATCCTTTTTCGTCTATTTGGTAAGAATTTAAAGCTTTTTTTATTAAATTAACTGAGATTTTATTAGTTTTATTAACAACCTGAGCATAATCTCTAACTCGTCTTAATAATCTTAAAGCAATTCTAGGAGTCCCTCGAGATATCTTTGCTAAATCATAAGATGCTTCATCATCTAAATTGAGATTAATTAATCGGGAGAAATTAACAATTATTCTTTGTAATTCATCATATGTATAAAATTCTATTTTCTGAGATATGCCAAATCTATCTCTTAGAGGTGCACTTATTGAGGCTAATTTAGTTGTCGCACCAATCAGAGTAAATCTAGGAAGATTAATTGTTCTGCAACGGGCTCCTCTATTAGCTCCCATAGTTAAGTCGAGTCTAAAATCTTCCATTGCAGAATATAACAACTCTTCAGTTAACCTATTTAAGCGATGTATCTCATCGATAAATAAGACTTCACCATCTTTTAATCCAAGAAGTAAACCTACAATATCTCTGGGTCTTTCAATTGCTGGCGCAGTCGCTATCCTACATTTCGTATTCAATTCATGGGCTATCAAAAAAGCAAGAGTAGTCTTCCCTAAACCAGGCTGTCCATATAAAAGAGTGTGCTCCAGCGGTTCTTTTCTAAAAATTGAAGCATCTATAGCTATTCTTAAAGAAGATTTAAGTTGTTCTTGACCAATAAATTCGTTTAAAGTAAGAGGGCGAGCTAAGTTAAGATTTTTATTTCTCTTTTCTTCTGGAATTATTTCTGAATCAACTAGCCTAAGCTCTTTTTTACGAAGAGGAAAGTCATTATCACCTATATTGGAAGAAATTATTGCCATAATGAAAGGTTAATTGCAATTGTTCAGAGTAGAAAGATTTTTTATAACTAAAATGGCAAAGAATTCAAACAAAGTTAAAAAAAATACTAATAACGAAAATAATTTTAAACTTCTAGCTGAGAATAGATATGCAAAATTTCAGTATGCAATATCTGAAACAATCGAAGCTGGAATTGAACTTTTAGGAACTGAAGTAAAGTCCATTAGAAACGGAAAAGCAAATTTAAGAGATGGGTACTGTTCATTTAGAGATGGTGAGATCTTATTGTTAAATGTTCACATTTCACCACATAAAAATGTGGGGTCTTTCTTTAATCATGATCCATTAAGAAATAGAAAGTTGCTATTACATAAAAAAGAAATAATAAAAATGAAATCCAATACTGAAAAAAAAGGAATGACTATTGTTCCGTTATCTCTTTATTTAAAAGGCTCATGGATAAAACTAACTATTGGAGTTGGTAAAGGGAAAAAATTACATGACAAACGCCAAGATGAAAAACAAAAAAGTATAAAAAAAGAAATCAACTCTGCACTAAAAAGATGAAATTATTAGGCAGAATTATTGTAACTATGAATCTAAACTTACTGAACTTGGAGGTGGGGAAGGATCTGGATCTGCAATTAACATATGCTGTAAAACTGTTTCAGGTCTCTCACTATCTCTCCAGCGAATTTTGTACGCAGGCATTTTTGTACCCCTACTTGTAGTTTGCTCTACTGGTTCAATAACCCATCCTCTTCTTGATCGGCCCTGAGGATTTCTTTTTACTACTGCATCCGCGTGTTTAAAACGGAAACCAACACGTTCACCACTCATTTAAAAAATTTCGTATTGGATTAATTTATGTATTTTACTTCATTCAAGGGTAATTTTTCATTTTTTTTGGAAGTTATTTCTGGTTTTAACAATGGGAAAGGGATTACATCTCTAATTGATGCACTATTAGTAATTAACATAATTAGCCTATCAATGCCTATGCCTAATCCTCCAGTAGGCGGCATGCCAATCTCTAAAGCATTCAAGAAATCTTCATCTATACAGTGAGCCTCAAGATCTCCTTCATCTCTAAGAGATTGCTGTAATTGCATTCTTTCTCTTTGATCTACTGGATCTATCAACTCACTAAACGCATTTGCTAGCTCGCGACCAACAATGAATAATTCAAATCTCTGAACCATTTCTTTATTATCAAGATGAGGCCTAGCCAAAGGAGAAATTTCAACAGGATAATCGATAACAAAAGTGGGTTCTATAAGTTTTGATTCTACTTTTTGCTCGAAGACCTCATTTAAAAGTCTTCCTAAAGTATTGACTTTATTAGATAAATCAACATTTATACTTTTAACGGCTTGTTTTGCTGCTTGAAAGTCCCCAGAGAAAGAATCAAAATCAATCCCTGTATACTTTTTGACAATATCTTTCATAGATATTCTTGTCCAAGGTTTAGAAAAATCAATTTCTTTATTTTGATAATTTATAATTAAAGACCCACATGAATCAGCTACAACATCTTTAATCAATTCTTCTGTTAAATTCATCATATCGACATAGTCAGAAAAAGCTTGATAAATTTCAACTGAGGTGAATTCTGGATTATGCCTTGTACTTATCCCTTCATTACGGAAGATTCTTCCCAATTCATATACTTTCTCAAATCCTCCAACAACCATTCTTTTTAAATGTAATTCTGTAGCTATTCTTAGATATAGCGGAATATCTAATGTATTGTGATGAGTTATAAATGGTCTTGCTTCAGCACCACCAGCTTCAGATTGCAGAATTGGAGTCTCTATCTCTAAAAAATTTCTATTATCTAACCATTTTCTTATAAAACTAATACATTTTGCTCTTGTTTTAAATACATTTTTAGAGTGAGGATTCACTATTAAATCTAGATATCGTTGTCTATATCTTTTTTCAATATCAGTCAATCCATGCCATTTATCTGGCAAAGGTTGTAATGATTTGGATAACATATCCCATTTCTCTACTTTAATAGAAAGCTCACCTTTATTTGTTTTTTTAATAGTTCCGTAGACGCCTATCCAATCACCAATATCTACTATTTCCTTGATATCTTCAAAAGAAAGTAATTTTTGTTTTTCTAAATTTAAGTTAATAATTTTTTTATCTAGATAAAGCTGAATCTGACCATCTTGATCACTTATTGTGAAAAAGGCAATTTTACCCATTACCCTTTTTGCCATAACTCTTCCAGCAATAGAAACACTGAAGTCTTCCTCTTGACCATTTTCTAAATAATCAAATTTTTGAATAAGAAATTTTGTAGTATTTGAAACCCTAAAATTCTGTGCGTAGGAAGCAAATCCTTTACTAACAAGTGAATTAGCTTTTTGTAAACGTGCTTCTTTTATTTCAGACAAAATTTACTTTAATATATTTGTTTTATTTAATAAAATTATCAGACTATTGCTCAACTTGCCAAAGATGTTGCTGTTTCACCAACTCTCTGAGATGCGTAACCAATTCCTCTAACAGTTAATATTAATTCTGGATTTCTTGGATCAGGTTCTAATTTACCTCTTAATCTAGCTACATATACATCTACAACTCTTAAATCTGCTGCTCTACGAGGAGGATAACCCCATAGCTGTTCTAAAATTTCTGCTCTCGGGACAACCTTTCCAGGTTCGTCAAACAATAATTCTAAGAGGCTGAACTCAGTATAAGTGAGGCTAATTCTATCTCCTGCTCTTGTAACTTGTCTGCGATTAGTATCAACAACTAAACTTCCAAATTTCATAACTCCTTTACCTGAAGGAACTTCTTTAGTTTCCGTAACAGATAAAGTTGGGCCCATTCTTCTCAAAATGGTAGCTATTCTAGCCTCTAACTCTTTTGGGCTAAATGGTTTTGATAAGTAATCATCAGCCCCTAAATCCAGTCCTGCAACTCTCTCTGAAATAGCCTCTAGAGCTGTTAAGAATATTATTGGAACTACTGATTCAGCCCTAATTCTTCTGCAAACTGCAAATCCATCCATTTTTGGAAGCATAACATCAAGAACTATCAAATCTGGGGAATCCCTGTGAAAAGACTCAAGAGCTTCTTCGCCATTAGTGGCTGAATAAACTTGATATCCTGCTAGTTGAAGCCTCGTAACTAATACCTTCAAAACTGCTGGTTCATCATCAACTACTAAAATTCTTGCTTTGGACATAGTTAAAAAAGATTTCTCGATATTTCAAAGCAAAGAACTATTGCATTGAATATTTATTCTAACAATTAAAAATATAACATTACGAACCCTCAAAGAGATATTCCTAAGGTTTACAAACATTTTCAATAATTAGAAAATATATAAATTTTTTCAAACACTTTTACCTCCTAACAAAATTTATTACTGTATTTTTCTTCTTGAAAATTTAAACATTCTTAAAAGTTGGGAGCACATAAAGGGAGCAAAAAAACCTGTCAAAAAGACTTCCGCTAAGATATTTTTAACAATGGGAATCAAAATTAAAGAATTACTATCTGAAAAATTTCTAAACAAAATTTGTAAAAAGTAAAGAGTCCCACATAAAAAACATCCGAAAGAACAAATTAAACCATATCTAAAATGTCCCAACAAAATATCACTATGTAATTTAATTCTCCCAAACAAAAACCCACAAAAAATTAAGCCTGGTATTTGAGTAAAACTATCATTTAAAGTTAGAGAATCTAAAATGAGACCTAAAAACAAACCAAATAATAATCCATTGATTGATCCATTAATCATTGACCAAGGCAATAACCAAAATAATGGCCAATATGGCTGAACACCTAAAAATCCAAGCCAGTTAGGGTGCCACAAAAAAATAATTGGTATAAAAATAAAGCTTATTATGGATAATTTCTTTATAAAAAATTTATTCATTAAATATTTACTTTCAAAATTTGCACCCAATCAATTGCATAAGGTTTTGCTAAAAGTGAAATTTTTGCCGTTTTTTTCGATTTAAATGTCTCATCTATAGATTGGACAATACCAATAGGGATATTAGGAGGTAATAAAGTACTAGCAGGAGATGATGATACAAAATCTCCGACTTTAATATCAGCATCTTTTGAATAAAGTATTAGGCTAGGATAATCATCTCCTAAACCGACAAGTAATCCATTAATTTGAATTCTATCCACCCAAACGCCTAACTTACTTTCTGGAGAAGTTATTAAAATTACCGACGAAGTGAATAAAGAAGTATTCTTTACTCTCCCTAATAATCCACCCGGACCAATCACAATATTACCAATTTCTACTCCATCCTTTGAACCTTTGTTTAAAATTAATTGTCTCCACCAACTACCTGTTTTTCTCGAAATAACTGCAGCTGAAATATGCGCATCATTAGACGATTCTTGAAGAGATAAGATTCGTCGCAATCTTATATTATCTTTTTTAAGAAGATTTAACTCTATTAAATATTCTTGGTCAATACTTTCAAGAACAATTTCTTTTTGAAGTTGACCAGGCCAAAAAGGTTTTGAAATAACATAATAAAAATCTTTATAAAAAGCTCCTTTTGATATTCTCACAAAAACCAAAAATAAAAAAATTGCAAAAAATTGCCAATTTTTCTTTTTATGCCACCAACGATTAGTAGAAATTCGTCGGATACCTAACATAACATTAATCTCTTATGGCATTCCTTATAAATTCTGGAGTATCAACAACTCTTTTGAGTTTTTTAAAATCATCCAACACCTCTCCACAACCATTCACTACGCAAAGCAGGGGATTTTCTGCTATGTGAGTAAAAATTCCTGTTTCATCGCTCAATAAATCATTAATGCCTCTCACTAAAGCTCCGCCACCTGCAAGCATAATCCCCCTATCAACTATATCTGCAGCAAGTTCAGGGGGGGTTCGCTCTAAAGTTCTTTTTACAGCTTCGACTATTTTGCTAAGTGTTTCAGCCATAGCTTCTCTGATTTCTCCTGATGTCAAAGTGACTGACCTAGGTAAACCAGATAAAAGATGTAAACCTCTAACCTCTAAAGTAGTTTTATCAAAATCATCATCTGGAAATGCAGATCCAATTTTAATCTTGATATCTTCTGCAGTTCTCTCTCCAACAACTAAATTGTGAACTTTTTTAAGATACAGCGCAATTGACTCATTTATTTCATCGCCTGCTATTCGAACAGATTCACTTAATACAGTTCCTCCTAAACTTAATACTGCAACCTCAGTAGTACCTCCACCTATATCAACAATCATTGTTCCGATTGGCTCAGTTACTGGTAATGATGCTCCTATTGCTGCTGCAACAGGTTCATCAATTAAATGAACTTCTCTAGCTCCCGCTAATCCAGCTTCTCTTACTGCTCTTCGCTCAACACTAGTAACTCCACTAGGAATACCAATCACTATTCTTGGAGCTACTATCCCCTTACCTTCATTACATTTTTGAATAAATGTTTTTATCATTTGTTCTGCAGCATCAAAATCTGCGATAACCCCATCTCTTAGTGGTCTTACGGCTCTTATATTGCCAGGGGTTCTTCCAAGCATTAACTTTGCTTCTTTACCAACAGCTAATGGAATCCCTTCTTCCAGATCCATAGCTACAACAGAAGGCTCTTGTAAAACAACGCCTTTTCCTGATACGTGTATAAGAGTATTGGCAGTTCCCAAATCTATGCCAATATCTCTAGAAAATTTAAATCTGTTAAAAATCACAATAAGAATTCTTTTTTAAATAATATATCTATTTTTTGCTAAGCTCTCGAAATTCTGTCGTTTAGTTATGAATAGCACTTAAAACTTTGAGCAGAAACTGGAAACATGAGTATTATTAAAAAAAAAAAATTTATGGAAATTAACACTATTAACCTTGTTGGCAGAGCAGGACGAGAACCAGATGTCAGATATTTTGAATCAGGCAGTATCGTAGCCAATTTCACAATTGCAGTTAACAGAAGAAGCAGAGATGAAGAGCCAGATTGGTTTAATTTAGAAATATGGGGAAAGCAAGCACAAATAGCCGCAGATTATGTGAAAAAAGGATCATTAATTGGAATTACAGGAAGCTTTAAAATCGATAGTTGGAAAGATAAAAATACTGGAGAAGATAGATATAAACCAGTTGTTAGGGTAGATAGATTAAACTTACTAGGCTCACGAAAAGAGTCTGATAATAACCAATATTCCAACAGCAATAGCTCAAGTGAAATTCCTTTCTAAGCTCTATTTTTTTTCAAAAATCTAATAAGTATTTTTATAAAAAAATATAAAAAAATTAAAATTAAAATTGGTTTTAGAAAATATTTGATTTGATCTAAATAAGTTTCAATGATTGGATAATTTTCACCAAATAAATAACCTGCATAAGTGAGAAGTGTTACCCATATCAGGCTCCCAAATGTAGTCCAAATCAAAAATTTTCTTAATGGCATAAGTTCTATACCAGCGGGAACTGAAATTAAAGTTCTTATACCTGGTACTAATCTGCCCCAAAAAACTAAAGAAACCCCGTATTTATCAAACCACCTTTTACTTTTACTTAAATCATTAGGAGAAATACCCAGATATTTTCCTTTTTTATCTAGAAAATTTGATAGTCTTTTTTCATTTACTAATCTACCTAAATAATACCAAGGCAATGATCCTAAAATAGTTCCAAGTAATCCCCAAAAAACTAAAAAATAGAAATTTAATTTTTGTTGATAAACAAAAAACCCTCCCAATGGCATTATTATTTCCGAAGGAATTGGAGGAACTATATTTTCTAAAAACATAGCCAAACAAATAGTGAGGTATGCAATAGTTGAATTCTTTTCAACAGCCAAACTAATATAGTCAGGAATTGAAGTAAGAAAATTTATAAAAATTAAACTCAAACTTAGTATCTATAGAGCTCTGGTTTATAAGGTCCTTCAACAGAGACATTAATATAGTCGGCTTGTTCCTGAGTTAATTTTGTTAATTTTGCACCAATTTTATCAAGATGTAATCTAGCTACCATTTCATCTAAATGTTTTGGTAAAACATAAACCTCTTTAGCATATTTTTCTGACTTATTGAAAAGTTCAATTTGAGCTAGTACTTGATTAGTAAAAGAGTTACTCATAACAAAACTTGGATGTCCAGTGGCACAACCTAAGTTAACTAATCTACCTTCGGCTAAAAGAATTATTTTATTGCCACTCGGTAAAGTTATGTGATCAACCTGTGGCTTAATATTTTCCCATGGATAATCTTTCAATGAAGCCACATCAATTTCATTATCGAAATGGCCAATATTACAAACTATAGCCTCATCTTTCATCTTGATGAGATTTTCATTTGTAATTACCTGATAGTTCCCAGTTGCAGTAACAAATATATCTATATCCTCCACAACATCGTCTAACGTAACAACGCTAAAACCTTCCATTGCAGCTTGAAGCGCACAAATTGGATCAACTTCAGCAACTTTTACGATTGCACCAAGTCCTCTTAAAGACTGGGCTGAACCTTTACCTACATCTCCAAAACCCATTACTAAAGCAACCTTACCAGCAATCATCACATCAGTGGCACGCTTTATGCTGTCAACTAAAGATTCTCGGCAGCCATATAAATTATCAAATTTGCTCTTAGTTACTGAATCATTAACGTTGATAGCAGGGAAAGGTAAAGCATTTTGTTTTTGCAGTTGATAAAGTCTTGCAACTCCAGTTGTCGTTTCTTCAGTTACACCAATGATATTACTTTTTATTCTTGAATAGAAGTCATTATCATTTTTCAACTTAGACTTAATAGAATTGAATAAAGCAATTTCTTCTTCATTATCGGGGTTATCTAAAACAGATAAATCTTTTTCTGCTTTACTACCGAGTATCAATAAACCTGTTGCATCCCCCCCATCATCAAGAATCATATTTGGAGAGTCTGAACCCCAATCAAGAATGTAGTGGGTATATTGCCAATATTCATCAAGCGTCTCACCTTTTTTTGCGTATACAGAAATTCCTTGGTCTGCGATAGCAGCGGCCGCATGATCTTGTGTTGAAAAAATGTTGCATGAAGCCCATTTCACTTCTGCACCAAGATCAACAAGTGTTTCTATTAAGACTGCAGTCTGAATAGTCATATGCAAACTTCCAGCTATTTTTGCACCTTTGAGTGGCTTTTCAGATTGATATTTATCCCTAAGTGCCATTAGTCCAGGCATTTCCGTTTCAGCAATTTTAATTTCTTTACGGCCAAAATCTGTTAAGGAGATATCAGCAATTACGTAATTTGGTATAGAGGTTTTAACTGAATTTGCGATAACCATATCTAGTAAATACTTTTATTATTAAACTATAAATGATTTTTGTGTAATTTTGTGTTTGTTGAGAATTTAAAAGAAACTTTAAATTTAGGGAAAAAACTCTCACACAAATTATATCCCCAATCAATTGTTTTATTACAGGGTCCAATTGGGGCTGGGAAAACTTCATTTGTGCAAGGGATTGCTAAAGGCCTATCAATCTCTGAGGACATTACAAGCCCTACATTTGCTTTATCGCATCACTATAACTCAGGAAAAATTCCACTAATTCACCTTGATTTATACAGGTTAGAAAATGTTTCTTCAGCAAAAGAAGTTTTTTTTTCAGAAGAAGAGGAGGCAATACAAAAACAAGCTATTTTAGTGATTGAATGGCCAGAATTAATAGAACCAGTTATTGATAATTTCTGGAAAATAAAAATTAGTTACGCAAAAAATTATGGAAGAAACTACGAAATAAGAGATCCCAAAAATTTATTAACCTTCTCATAATATGGCTGTTGCTCTATGGCGCCTTCACCAAGACAAGTTAATAATCCACAAACACCTGCGAACTTAATGCAATCTTCTACTTCTAGTTCATTTGAAGGATAGCCAGAAGTAATCAATTTTGAAATTAAGCCAGCTAGAAAAGCATCGCCAGCGCCAGTTGTATCTACAATTTTTTGTGAAGTAGGAGTTTCAGTAATTCCCTGCAATCCATTGATATACCAAGCAACGGGGTTTTTCCCATCAGTTATTATTACATCTGGTCTATTAGACAATTGTTGAGATATTAGCAAGGGATTTTCATCCTCAAAAAACAAAGTTGCTTCTTCTTTAGCAAGTTTTAAAACATTTGCATGATTTAAAAATTTCTTGATTAAATTAACTCTCTCGGCTTTACTAATTTCTGATGAAAAACTTGAGTAATCCCAAAAGACCTCTCTCCAATTCAAATCAATAACTATTTTGACTTCAAATTTTTTAGCCTGTTCAAAAAGAAAAAAAATAGTCTCTGCTGATATTGGAGATGATAATAAGATCGTTCCCGTAACCAAATATTTTGTTTCTAGGAAAGATTTCTCCAAATTTAAAATTTCTTTTTCGATTAATTTCTTACTAAGAACCTCGTCTGCAAAGCGTGAATGAGAACTTTCCTCAAAGCCTGAAAAAAAACGATCTCCAAATTGATCTCTATCTACATTAACCACGCGAGTAGATGAATCATTATCTAATTGCAAGAAATTTAAGTTAACGTCCAATTCATTAAATTGCGCAATAAATTTTTTTCCATAATCATCACTACCCAAACTTCCTATAAATGTTGAATCTATTTTTAATTTACTTAATGCACAAGCTACATTTGCGGGCGCACCACCCAAAAAATCTGTAAATCCTTGATTTGACTTATTTCTGATTCTGTCTATTAAAGCCTCTCCAATACATATTACCTTTATCTTTTTCATAAAATGAACGTTTTTCTTAATTAAGAATAATTTATTAAAAACGAATAATTTTTTTTTGAATTAAAGTTTAATTAAAAGCATATTCATAGTGTCCTTAAATAAATCTGAAACTTGGAAGTGGAAAAATTGGGAAATTTCTTGGTCTTTATCAAAAGAATCTATTTCCGAAAAAAATATTAAAATTTTATTAGTTCATGGATTTGGAGCATCAAAAAACCACTGGAGATATAATCAAGATTTTCTTGGGAAATTTTCTAACTGCTACGCAATTGACTTATTAGGATTTGGAAAAAGTAGTCAGCCTAGTGCTCTATTAGATTACGAACCTGATAAAGAAAACTCAATTAAATATTCATTTGACTTATGGGGTAATCAAATATCAACATTTTGTGCAGAGGTAATAAAATCTCCTGTT
>CACBBI010000022.1 GCA_902537445.1 uncultured Prochlorococcus sp. | reverse complement strand
ATTAGAAATCTTAGAAATAGTTTTGATAAAAATATTGTTGATAAACAGGTTGATAAAATTTTCGAAACTGGAAGACAATTTGTTGATGGAGTCTCTGGTGCTAGGCCAGGTAAAAGAAGGAATTCAGATTTTCAAGGAATAACAAGTAAGAGTGTTAAAAAAGTAGGAAGATGGGTATCTGAAAAAGTAGATTTATTTTTTGATGAAGATAATGATGATTGGAATGATGGGAATTTTTATGATGATAACAGCGATATTAAGACATTTTCCAGACAATCAAATTCTTATGAATCTACTAAAAAGCACTCAAAAAGACCTTTAGAAGCAATATCTCTAAGGCAACCAAAAAATTTGCAGACAACTGAGCAAAAAAAATTACCTTATGTGAAAGAGAGTAAGGACGAAGATTGGCCAGATGAAATGGATTTCAAAGTTGAAAGATGGCAAAGAGCTTCAGAAAAAGAGAATAATACTTCTAGAGATCAATCAAACCAAAAAGTTCAGTCAAGATCGAGAAATCTTCCCAGATCAAGAAGAAGAAGAGTATAGTTTCGTAAATTCTTTAATTCCTGAATAGCCTAATAAAGTTTCTAAATGTGGATTGAATACTTCTCTAATAATTGTTAGGGGCTTTTTGTCTCGAAAAAATCTATAATTTCTTGACCAGAATGGACCTTTAAAACAAAATTGATCCTCTAACCAATTTGAATTAACAAGTGAAATTCGGTCAACTTCTCTAAACAATTCTGATCTATCTTGTGTCAAATTCTTCCAAATTGGTTCTTCTTTGGCTTTTAAATTTTCATTCACTTGTTCTGCATTCCACCAACTTTCAGCCCATGCTAGGTTTTTATTATTGTTTTTAATCCATACTTGTCTTCTAATTAAAGGTCCATTTAATTGATTTAATTCTTTAGGACCTTCTTCAAGGAATAGAGGATCTACTCGCATTGAAATTAATTTAATTTTCGTCTCTTTATTAGTTAAAAGCTGTAAATGTCTAGTGGGACTTCCATCACCAAGCAGCATTAGTTTCCATGGACCTGATATTTTTGGTAATGAATTTTTCACTAAAAAAGTAGAGGCTTTTTCTTCCCATAAAATTTTTGGTGAGTTTAAAAGTTTATTATTCAGTGCTCAGACGGAATGCTTTTAAGATGATAACTTTTTTTCAACAAAAATATTTGCCTTTTCTTTTTTTATTTCTTTTATTTTTAGCCAAACAAGTAATGCAGTTAAATCAGCCTTGCTTACTCCAGGAATTTTTGAAGCATCACCAAAATTTTTTGGCTTTATCTTATTCAAATTTTCTCTAGCTTCTAAAGATAATGTATCTATCTTTTCATAATTTATTTCTTGAGGCAGAGATTTACAGCTTTGACGATTTATTTGTTCAATGTTGTTTTTTTGTCTTTTAAGGTAACCCTCATATTTAATATCTATTTCAACACCTTCCTGTATTGAAGAACCTAGATTTTTTTTATTCAAATTATATTTAATTAGATCTGAATAATGAAAGTTTGGTCTTTTTAAGAGTTCTTTCAAAGTTGTTGAGCCTTTGATTTTTGATCCCGTTTCTAATTCTATTTTTTTTGATATTTCATCGGTATTTTTTAAACGAGTGTTATTTAATCTAAATTTCTCTTCCTCGAGGAGTTTCATTTTTTCTTGATAGGCAGACCATCTCTTCTCATTAATTAGCCCTATTTGATAACCTAATGGTGTTAGTCTCCTATCTGCATTATCTCCTCTAAGAGTTAAGCGATATTCACTCCTACTAGTGAGAACTCTGTATGGTTCTTTGAGATCTTTGGTAATTAAATCATTGATCATTGTTCCTATATAACTGCTTTCTCTAGTGAAGATTATTGGGTCTTTTTTGTTTAGTTTTCTTGTTGCATTGACTCCTGCGACTAATCCTTGTGCTGCGGCTTCTTCATAACCAGTAGTTCCATTAATTTGTCCGGCGCTAAATAAATATTCAATTTCTTTCGTTTCGAGCGATGTTTGGAGCTGTGTTGCAGGTATATAGTCATACTCGACAGCATATGCTGGTCGCAACATTTTACATTGACTTAATCCAGGTAAGGTTCTTAAAAGTTCTAATTGTATATTTTCGGGTAAACCAGTAGAAAATCCTTGTACATATATTTCAGGGGTATTAATTCCTTCTGGTTCTAAGAAAATTTGATGTGATTCTTTGTCAGCAAATTTAACGATTTTATCTTCAATTGATGGACAATATCTTGGCCCCTTACTATCAATAAAACCGCCGTAAATGGGAGTTAAATGTAAATTGTCTCGAATTAGTTGATGCGTTTTATTAGTTGTTCTTGTGATGTGACAACTAACTTGGGGCATATTATTTTTTATATCTGGATCAAACGAAAAATATTTATCTGCCGCAGTACTTGGTTGAATATCTAATTCATCAAAAATGATACTTCTTTTATCAACTCTTGCTGGAGTACCTGTTTTTAAACGTTCTGTTTTGATACCAATTTGGTGCAAATTTTGAGTAAGACCTTTTGCTGCCTGTTCGCCCGATCTACCAGCTGACATTGATTTATTACCTATCCATATTCTTCCTTCTAAGAACGTACCAGCTGTTATGATAACTGATCTTGCTGAATAATAACTACCAAAGAAAGTTCTTACACCCTTTATTCTTTTTTTTAAGATTTTTTTTGAGTTCAATCCAATTTCTTCAGTTTTTACGATATCTAGTTCAGTAATCATTGCTTCTTTTAAAGATAAATTATCTGTATTTTGAAGGATTTCGATCATCTTTTTTGAGTATTCTCTTTTATCTGTTTGAGCTCTTAATGCCCATACAGCTGGTCCTCTACTTGCATTTAATATCCTTTTTTGTATTGCTGTTTTATCAGCTAATTTTCCAATAATTCCTCCTAATGCATCAACTTCATGCACTAACTGACTTTTTGCTGGCCCGCCTACTGCAGGGTTGCAAGGTTGCCAGGCAATCCTATCTAAATTGATTGTGAATAATGCTGTAGAAAATCCTAATTTTGCTGTTGTTATAGCTGCTTCACATCCCGCATGTCCTCCGCCAATGACGATAATGTCAAAAGATTCATTTATTGAGTGATGATCTCGCATTATTAGGATCGATTTAATTAGCTAAATTCCGAAATCTCGTAAATTGAGGTTCAAATAATAATTTAACAGTTCCTACGGGTCCATTTCTATGTTTAGTGACAATGATTTCTGTAATTCCCCTATCTTCAGTCTCTGGATTATAGTATTCATCTCTATAAATCATTAATACTAAATCTGCGTCTTGTTCAATAGATCCTGATTCTCTTAGATCGCTTAACATTGGTCTTTTATTTGTTCTAGATTCTACCCCTCTACTAAGCTGAGATAAAGCTACTACTGGTACTTTTAATTCTCTGGCCATGCTTTTAAGACCTCTTGTTATTCGTGAAAGTTCCTGCACTCTATTATCAGGGGTGGATCCTTCCATCAACTGGAGGTAATCAATCACAATTAATCCAAGTTCTTTTTTTTGTTCAGCTATTAATCTTCTGCAAAGAGATCTCATCTCTAAAACACTTAAGTTAGGTTTGTCATCTATAAATATTGGTAATTGACCTAATGAATTGATACCTTCTCCAAGTAAAGGCCATTCATCTTGCTGTAATCTGCCTGTTCTTAGCCTGCCACTCTCGATTCCAACTTCCATAGAGAGTAATCTATATGTCAACTGTTCCTTACTCATTTCAAGGCTAAATACGCACACAGGTAAATCTTGAGATTGTGCAACATTCTTAGCCAAGTTAAGAACCATTGAAGTTTTCCCCATTGAAGGTCTTCCAGCAACAATTATTAAATCACTTCTTTGAAAACCCTGAGTCATCGCATCAAGGTCGTAAAAATTTACAGGAATTCCAGCTACTGAAGTACCTAATGATCTCGACTCTATTTCATTGAAAGTACTTGTAAGGATTTCAGCTGCTTGAGTCAGACCTTTTGAAGGTTTTTCTTGACTAATTTCAAATATTTTTTGCTCCGCTTTATCTAGAACTTCATTAGTATCTTGAGTCTGATCAAAACCTAGTTGAACTACCTCATTTCCAGATCTGATAAGTTGCCTTCTCATGAATTTGTCGTTAATTAAATTAGCAACTTGTTCTATGGAAGCTGTAGAGGAAACATTTTCAACTAGTTCTACTAGTTTGCTGTTACCTCCAATTTTTTCTAGTGATCCATTATCTGCTAGCCAGGCACTCATGGATGTTAAATCAGTTGGTTTGCCCTGGGTATGCAACATTAATGCTGTTCTATAAATCTCTTGATGGGCATTTATATAAAAAGCTTCAGGTTTAATTAAGTCTGCAATTCTTCCGATCGCGTCTGGATCAAGAAGTATGCCACCAAGAACTGATTCCTCTGCTTGAACGTTTTGAGGAGGGACTAATCCAGCATTTTCAGTATTAAAATCTTTTTTAAAATTTTTATTTTGCCCATTATTTGGAAAAGGTACGGAAACCATATCTTTAATTGCTTAGATATATACTCTGGCTACTTTTCAAAATAATGCAACAAATTGATTAACTTGTTACTTCAATATTTACTTCTGCATTTACTTCTGGATGTAATTTTATTTTTGCAGTAAAGGAACCTAAATTATGAATATCAGGAACTGTGATGTTTCTTCTATCAATTTCTTTTTTGGTTGCTGCTTCTATTGCTTCGGCAACATCCCCATTGGTAACGGTTCCAAAAAGGACTCCATCTTCTCCAACTTGTTTTTTGATAGTGAACCTACCTATAGTAGATAATGCAGTTTGGAAATCTAAAGCTTCTTGCTTTAATTTATCAGCAGCAATTTTTTCTTTTTCTTTTTTCCTTTCAATTTGCTTCAGGACTGCTGGTGTTACATTCATTGCCTTGCCATAAGGTAATAGAAAATTTCTTGCATATCCTGGTGCTACTTCAACTAAGTCTCCTTCTTTACCTAGTGATGCAATTGATTCAGTTAATGCGACTTGTACTCTTTTAGCCATAAAAAATATTGAACAATATTAGTTAATAATAAGACCTGGAGGGTAGCTTTACTTTTTTTGCTAGACCAAATTTCGCAAGAATCTTAATATGTTCCCAAGTTATATCTACTTGGCCTCTAAATAATCCTTGTTTTGCCGAATTGGGAAATGCATGATGATTATTGTGCCAACCTTCTCCAAATGTTAATGCAGCAACCCATGCATTGTTTTTGGATGAATCACCACTTTCAAATGGCGCCTTACCCCAACAATGAGTAGCTGAATTTACTAGCCAGGTTATGTGATAAACGACTACAAGTCTCAATGGAATGCCCCATAGTACCAAAGCCCAACCACCAACTCCTAATTTTTGACCTATTGCGTACAAAGAAAGTCCAATAGGAATTTGCAAAAATAAAAAATATTTATTTAGAAATCTGTAGTATGGATCTTTAATTAAATCTGCACTTAGTTTTGGAACAGCTTTTAATGCTTCAACGTCTTTAAACATCCAACCCATATGACTCCACCAAAACCCTTTTTTACTGTTGTGATGATCTACTTCTGTATCTGAAAAGGAGTGGTGATGCCTATGCAAACCCACCCAATCAATAGGTCCGTGCTGGCAACTTATAGCTCCACAGGTAGCAAAAAATCTTTCTAACCATCTTGGAACAATGAACGATCTATGTGATAACAATCTGTGATATCCAAGAGTGACTCCTAAACAAGCAGTTACCCAGTAAAAAAATAGTAATGAAGTGACTGCAGGGAGACTCCAAAACCTTGGTTGTAAAGCTATGAGGGAAAGAATATGAATTGCAATCATGAAAACTATTGTTCCCCAAGTTTTATGCAGTCTTGGAGGATATTTTTTTGAATGGCTGGAAGGTTCCAGTAATTTTTCTGAGAGTTCTATTACTTTTTCAGCTGGAACAGGTTTTTTTAATTTTGCTGTTTCTTGGAAAATTACTGAATTCATGATATTGAAATACTATTTTCAAAATTACCGATATGTAATATTATCATACTATACTATTGATAAGTTTAATTATCTGTGAGTCTTGGATATCGCGAAAAATTATCTAGAGGTCGAAGAGCTATGGCTCATTTGATACACCTCTGGCATGAGAGAAATGGATGGTCACATAGAGTTTTGCCATTACTATCCGAAGTTCTTGATTTAGGTAAAGTGCATAATTCACAAATTTCTAACCTTAGGAATGGAAAGTTATCTTCCCCAGGTCCTGAAGTTTTTCTTGCACTAGCTCAAGTTAATACGATTCTTGATCAAGGTATAGAAACAATTAGGGATCGTTTTGAAAGTGATTACCCAGAGTTATGGAAATCTTTGGAAGAGTCTGCATTACCACTAAAAAATGATTCTGGTAATCCATTGTCGGCCGGGGAGTTATTCGAGATATTTTCAGGATTAAAATCCCTACCTTCATCTTTTGACTGGTACATAGAAGATGAAGAAGCTTCTGCTTTAAGTGATGCTCTTTCAGTGCATTTTTGTCAGAACAAGGCATGGAGATCATGTAAAGTGCAGGTAATGGAAGCCTATGCTGTCAATAAATCTGCTCGTAGAGAACGTTTTGCTGAGGTGATTGCAGGAATTAGAGACTATACGGCAGAAGAATTAGATGGAGAACTTCTTGATTTATATGAGGCTTCAAAAAAACTTTCTTATTTTCAGGGTAGGGGACCTAATGCTTTCCTCGCAGAATTAAGAAATTTAGCTTTTGAAAAATAACATGAATTTTCATAATAAATGACTCCTGACTATAACTTAAAATTGGCTGAAAACGCTGTTCTTTCTCTCGAAGAGAGTTTAAGTAAAGTTTTCCAAGAAAGGTCCAATCAGGTTTTCCAGAAATTAGAAAATATTTTGACAATTTTTAAGGAAGAAAAAGTTTCTACTAGTCATTTCAATCAATCTTCTGGTAGTGGTCATGATGATATATCTAGAGAAAAAATTGATGCGGTTTTTGCAAGATTGTTTCTTGCTGAAAAGGCCGCTGTGAGAATGCAATTTGTAAGTGGAACGCATGCAATAAGTTCTGTCTTATTTGGAATACTTCGACCTGGAGATGTAATGTTATCTCTTACAGGACAACCATATGACACGTTAGAAGAAGTCATAGGAATAAGGGGAGGAGGAAAAGGCTCACTTAAAGATTTTGATATTAAATATAAGCAAATAAATATCTGCGAGAATTTTGATACTTTTGAAGAAAAAATTGTTCATTCTTTTAAAGAAAATTCATGCAAATTAGTATTCATACAAAAAAGTTGTGGATATAGTTGGAGAAAGTCTCTTACGAATCATCAGATAGAGAAAATTTGTAGTCTTATTCATTCCCTTGATCCTAAGTGTATATGTTTTGTTGATAACTGTTATGGGGAGCTTGTTGAAGATAGTGAACCAATTTCTAAAGGGGCAAATATAATTGCTGGATCATTGATTAAAAATTTGGGAGGAACAATCGTTCCTACTGGTGGGTACGTTGCAGGAGATGCAGAGTTGGTTGAGATGGCATGTTCTAGATTAACCTCACCAGGCATTGGATCATCTGCAGGAATAAATTTTGGACTAGGAAGATTAATTTTGCAGGGCTTGTTTTTAGCACCACAAATTGTTCACGAATCACTAAAAGGTGCTGATATGGTTGCAGCAGTCTTTAAAAATTTGGGATTTAAGGTTTTACCAGAGCCAGCAACTTATAGATCTGATCTTATTCAGTCAGTAAGATTGAATAATCCTGATTTGGTAAAGAAAGTTTGTCAATCTTTTCAAAATTCTTCACCAGTAGATTCTTTTCTGAATGTTGTTCCATCATCAATGGATGGATATGATTCAAAATTATTAATGGCAGGAGGTACCTTTATTGAAGGTAGTACAAGTGAATTTTCTGCTGATGCCCCTCTAAGAGATCCTTACAATATTTTTGTTCAAGGTGGTTCTCACATAGCTCACATCAAAATTGCATTAATTCGATTATTATCTGAATTATTAGAGGAAAAATTAATTTCAAAGGATTCTCTACTTCCTTTATCTACTTAATCATGTCTTACAAGTTTCCAGACAACCTCAACTATGCTGATACTCATGAATATGTCTTGGAAGAAAATGGATTATTAAAAATTGGAGTTAGTGAATTCGCTATAGATCAATTAGGAGATATTGTTTTTGTTGAATTAGCTAATCAAGGGGCGACTTTAGAGAAAGGCGAGACTTTTGGAACAATAGAATCAGTTAAGGCCGTAGAGGAAGTCTATCTGCCTTTTTCAGGGGAAATAGTATCTATAAATGAGAGTGTTATTGAAAACCCTGAGCTTTTACAGAATGATCCGATTGGAGACGGTTGGTTAGTAATTTTGAAACCAGAATCAAAAGCATCAATTGCTGATTTGATGACTTCTGAGGAATATCAATCAAAGGTTGTACCAAAATAAGGCAAACTTTTTAAAAAGAGCTATTTTAAAGAAAAATATTTTAATATGACATCCAAATTTGGGTCTGATTTGTTTATAGATAGGCATCTTGGGTTAGGAGATAATGATGAAAGAACTATGCTGAACAAGCTTGGTTTTAATAATATTGATCAATTTATAAATCAAGTTATTCCTGAAGATATTCAGCTTAAAGATAAATCTTCAGAAATATTGCCCCAAGGTTGTTCAGAAACTGAGGCTTTAAACGAATTAGAAGAGATTGCGAATAAAAATACTAAAATGAGATCACTGATAGGTCTTGGTTATTATGACAACCATATGCCTAAAGTAATCCAAAGACATGTTCTTGAAAATCCAAGGTGGTACACGTCTTATACTCCATATCAAGCAGAAATTGCACAAGGAAGATTAGAAGCTCTATTTAATTTTCAGACTATTGTTTGTGAACTAACAGGATTTCCTGTCGCCAATGCATCTTTGTTGGATGAGGGTACTGCTGCAGCGGAAGCCATGGCCATGAGTTTTTCCGCAAGAAAAAATAAATCTTCAAAAGTGTACTTAGTGGAGTCAAATGTTTTTGATCATACTTTTAATGTTCTACAAACCAGAGCAAAACCTTTGGGAATATTCTTAAAACGCTTTACTCAAAGCAACCTTCCTAATCATGATGATGTTTTTGGAATGTTGTTGCAATTACCTGGTAAAAATGGACAATTATATGATCCTACATTCTTAATATCCCAAGCACATAGATCAGAAATTATTGTTACGGCATGCATTGATCCACTAGCACAAGTTTTGATTAAACCAATTTCCGAATTTGGTGTTGATGTAGCAGTGGGGAGTATGCAAAGATTTGGAGTTCCAATGGGTTTTGGTGGCCCCCATGCAGCATATTTTGCTTGTAGCGAAAAATATAAAAGGCTGATACCCGGAAGAATAGTTGGGCAAACTCTATCTAAAAATGGAGAAAAGTCACTAAGACTAGCATTGCAAACAAGAGAGCAACATATTAGAAGGGAAAAGGCCACTAGTAATATTTGTACTGCTCAATCTTTGTTAGCCATAATTTCTTCTTTTTATGCTATTTATCATGGGCCCTCTGGATTAACGCAAATTGCTAAGAGATTAGTGCAGTTGAGAATAAATTTAGAATCAAGTTTAGCTGCTTTGGGTTTTGATATTCCTCATGGGATTAGATTCGATAGTGTTGATGTTTATTCTGAGCACTCCCAGAGGATCCATAATGAAGCTTTAAAAAATGGCTATAACTTAAGAATTTTGCCGTTGGGATCAACTATTGAAAATTCAACTGGCTTTGGGATCTCTTTAGATGAGCTTAGTAATGAAAAAGAAATAAAAGATATTTTGACTTTCATAGCAAACCTTGTAGAAAAAGAAGAAGATTTAGAGTATATAAAATTTGATAAAGAATTTCATCTTGAAAGTTTAGCTTTGAGATCCAGTGCATGGATGCAGCAAGAGATATTCACAAATTACCAAAGTGAAACTGAATTAATGAGATATATATTCCGACTTGCAGAAAAAGATTTTTCTTTGGTAGATGGGATGATGCCATTGGGAAGCTGTACCATGAAGTTAAATTCTGCAGCAGAGTTAAATCCAGTCTCTTGGGCTAATTTATCTTCCATTCATCCTTTTTCCCCACCAGATCAAACTAAAGGCTATTCAAAAATTATATCTGACCTAGAAAAATGGATAAGTGAGATTGTTGGTTTAAAATCAGTTTCTTTTCAACCAAATGCAGGCTCTCAAGGAGAGTTTGCAGGTTTATTGGCAATAAATTCTTATTTTGAATCAAAAGGTGAACTGTTAAGAAAAAAATGTTTAATTCCAAAAAGTGCTCATGGAACAAATCCTGCTAGTGCAGTTATGGCAGGTTTTGACGTGTTAACTGTTGAATGTGATGACGAAGGAAATATTGATTATCAAGATTTGTCAATCAAGGTCAAGAAATTTGATGACCAAATAGGGGCTCTTATGTTGACTTATCCCTCTACTCATGGAGTTTTTGAATTACAAATCAGAAAGATATGTGATTTAATTCATTCTGTGGGAGGATTTGTCTATTTAGATGGAGCAAATTTGAACGCTCAGGTTGGATTATGCAAACCTGGGAACTATGGCGTTGATGTTTGTCATTTGAATTTACATAAAACATTCTGCATTCCACATGGAGGTGGTGGTCCAGGAGTAGGCCCAGTTGCTGCATCAGAAACTTTAAGCCCATACCTTCCTACTCATTCTTTAATGGATAATACTTTATCTAATAGTTTTAATTTCGTATCTTCTGCCAAGCATGGGAGTGCAAGTATTCTGCCAATAAGTTGGATGTATATAAAAATGGCAGGTTTTAGTGGGTTAAGGAAAGCAACTTCGCACGCAATTTTATCTGCAAATTATATTGCGCATTCCTTAAAACATAAATTCAAGATTCTCTATAAAGGAAAAAATAATTTTGTCGCACATGAATGTATTTTAGATTTTAGAGATTTAAAATCCAAAACTGGATTGAGTGTCAATGATTTAGCTAAACGATTAATTGATTATAGTTTTCATGCCCCAACTTTTAGTTGGCCTGTTCCAGAGACCATAATGATAGAGCCTACTGAAAGTGAAAGTTTGGCAGAAGTAGATAGATTTTGTGAGGCTATGCTATTGATTGGAGAAGAAATCAGTGAAATAGAACATAATCATGAATTTAAAAATAATAATGTAATAAGCAATGCTCCCCATACGCTGAAAGAGTTAATTGCTGATAATTGGCAATATCCTTATTCAAAAGAAAAGGCTTCTTTCCCTTATAAAACTCCAACAACTATTAAGTTTTGGTCTTCAGTTTCTAGGATCAATAACGCATATGGCGATCGCAATTTAATTTGTTCTTGCAATGTAAATCAAGATGAGACTTTAGAAGAAAAAAAATGTGCTTAAAGGACTAGCGTCCCTGTATTAACTTAGTTATTATCAATGTGAATAAAAATTTAATATTTTCTTATAGAATTTTTTTAAATTTTTTTATTAAAATATTCGAGCATCAAATTTTTTTGGGGTATTTGAAGCTATGACCAAAGATTTTAAATCTGGTAATGTTAAGCAATTGCCAGTTAAAAACGTCAACTTACCAAATTTTGTAAATAATTTTTCTGGAGATAACTCAAATATTTGTTCCATTGAGGGGACTAATGTTATAAGAGTACCTTTTGGTAAAAAATTCTCAAAGAAAAAAAGGCCTGAAAAGAATCAAAATATAGCTACTCTAATACTTCCTTTAAGTTCATATAGTAATCCTACGCCCCCACACGTAGCATAAAAATTTAGATCAAATTTAATCTATTTCTTTGAGCGTCTCTGAATAATAATTTTGCAGTTGTAACGTAGCTTGATTCCAATCCCATTTTTCTGCTTCGTTTCGTGCCTCTTTTCTCATAATTTCTCTTTTATTTTCATTCTCTAGAATTTTTTTTGTTGCTTCAATCAAACTTTGTACCCCATTATCTTTTTCATCTGGATCATATAAACAACCATTAACCCCATCGCTAATTATATCTGGAATCCCCCCCTTGTTTGCTCCGATAACTGGACATCCTGCGGCCATTGCTTCGAGTAAAACTAAACCAAGTGTTTCTGTACTAGAGGGAAATAAAAATATATCTCCAGAGGCATAGGCGCTAGCAAGTTCATCACCAGATAAATATCCTATGAAATTAGTCTTGGTATTTTCGAAGATTTTCTCAAGCTGGTTTCTATACGGTCCGTCACCTACAAGTGCTAGACAAGCATTAGGGATACTTTCTAAGACTGGTTTAATTCTCTCAATTTGTTTTTCTGCTGATAATCTTCCTACATAAATCAATAAATAATTAGCATCTTTATATTTTCCAAATAATTTATCTCTCATTTTCTCACTTCTTAAATCTGGTCTGAAACTATAAGTATCTACTCCTCTTTGCCAAAGAGCAGTCCTTTGAATACCTTTATCTTTTAATTCATTGACCATAGCGGTGGAAGTACACAAATTTAACAAGGCTTGATTATGAGCTGCTTTAAGTAATTCCCACAAAAGTGGCTCTAGCATACCCATACCGTAATGTTCCAGATATTTCGGAAGATGAGTATGGTAGCTAGCAATTAAAGGAATATTATTAGTTTTCGCCAACCATATGCCCCCTAGGCCAAGTACAGCTGGATTAACAACATGTATCAAATCTGGGTTAAATTTTTCTAACTTATCTGAGACTGCAGGACCTGGTAAACCAAGCTTCAACTCTGGGTATAAGGGTAATGGCATTGCAGCAACTCCCACTACAGTTGCTCCCATATATGATTCTGGACATCCCTCTGGACAAAAAATTATAACTTCATCACCATTTTTTATTAAAAATTCAATTGTTTTAGTCAGTCTTGTGACTATGCCGTCAACTTTAGGTAAAAAAGTTTCAGTAAACAATGCAATTTTCACTTTCTTAAGGTAACTATTTCAAAAATTTTAATTAGTCTTTATGGCCTCAGCTTGTTTTTTTGTCCAGGATGAAACACAAGGTATGCGATTAAGATCACATCTATTGGAGTATTTTTTAGCAACTTCAACAACTTCTTCTAATAAGCCATTATCAAGAGTAGTTGGGTTTAAACCTAATTCTATAAAACATTTATTATCAACAATTAGATCATTTTCTACTGCTTCATTCCTTGGATTTGGTAAATAATTGATATCAGCTCCAGTTAGAGAAGCAACTTTTTTAGCTAGTTCTCCAACTTGATGACTCTCAGTCATTTGATTAAAGATTTTGACTCTTTCTCCAGATTTTGGAGGATTTTCAAGAGCAAGTTGTACGCATTTTACAGAATCTTTTATATGTATAAATGCTCTTGTTTGCCCTCCTGTCCCATGAACACTTAATGGATATCCAATTGCAGCTTGCATTAGAAATCTGTTTAAAACAGTTCCATAATCTCCGTCATAGTCAAATCGGTTTGTCAATCTAGGATCTTTTAAAGTTGCTTCTGTATTTGTTCCCCAAACAATGCCTTGATGTAGATCAGTGATCCTTACAAGATCATTTTTGTTGTAGTAAAGAAATAATAATTGATCTAAAGTTTTAGTCATATGGTAGACACTACCTGGGCTTGCGGGGTGTAATATTTCTTCTTCAAAGCGGCTTCCATCAGGTTGTGGAACTTCAACTTTTAGATAACCTTCTGGAATTGTTGCACCTCTATGTGATCCATATCCGTAGACTCCCATTGTTCCTAAATGAACAACATGAATATCTAAATTACTCTCTACTATCGCAGCAAGTAGGTTATGGGTGCCATTAACATTATTATCTACTGTATATCTTTTGGTAAAACTCGATTTCATCGAGTATGGTGCTGCTCTTTGTTCTGCAAAATGGATCACGGAATCTGGTTTTTCATCAATGAGCAAATTGAGTAATTTTTGATATTGCTTAGAGATATCCATGTTAAGAAATCTCATAGGCTTGCCTCCAGTCTCTTCCCATGCAGAAAGTCTTTCTGTTATAGAAGAAATTGGAGTTAAAGATTCTACCTCTAGATCAATATCAATTTTTCTACGACTTAAATTGTCGACAATAATTACATCATGATTTTGCTCTGCTAAATTCACCGCACAAGGCCAACCGCAAAAACCATCTCCACCTAAAACAATAACTTTCACTCAGAACTCCAGAATTAAAAGATGCATAATATATTTATTAAATTACTACAGCGTGCTTCCAATTTGCGAAAAAACATTGTAAATAGTTTCAAATCTTCTTTCTTAATTTAGAGAATTAGATAGATATATTTTTTTCCGGCGAACTTGCTACTGCTAAGTCTTGTTTTTTAATTCTTCCTGCCAGAAAAGCTTGCCTGCCAGCTTTCACACTATAATTTATCGCTTGAGCCATTAGAGGAGGATTTGCAGCTTGTGCTATTGCACTATTGATTAAGACACCATCAGCTCCAATTTCCATAGCTTGAGAAGCTTCACTTGGCACCCCAATTCCTGCGTCAATTATTACTGGCACTTTTGCATTCTCAATAATAATCCTTATATTTGATAAATTTAACAAACCTTGTCCGGAGCCTATGGGAGAGCCCAATGGCATTACAGTTGCACAACCTATTTCTTCTAGTCTTTTTGCAAGAATAGGATCTGCATTGATATAAGGTAATACAGCGAAGCCCTTTTTTATTAAAATTTCGGCTGCTTTCAGGGTTTCTATTGGATCTGGTAGCAAATACTTTTTGTCAGGAATAACTTCTAACTTCACAAAATTATTTTCTTCTTGACCAGATAATTTTGCAAGTTCTCTACCTAAAATTGCTATTCTTACTGCTTCATCGGAATTAACACAACCAGCTGTATTAGGAAGCATCCAGTATTTTTCCCAGTTGATCTTTTCGAGTAAATTTTCTCCGGTCTGATCATTTTTAATTCTTCTAACAGCGACGGTTATAATTTCCGTTTCAGAATTTGTTAAACTTTCCACCATATCTTGAGTAGATTTGTATTTGCCAGTACCAACCATTAATCTACTGGAAAATTGT
>CACBBI010000021.1 GCA_902537445.1 uncultured Prochlorococcus sp. | reverse complement strand
AGATAAAGCTCCTGCCTTGGGTTTCGTTCCCTTGAAAGGTGAAATTTTAAAAAAATCAATTGAAGCTGTTGGAAGAATAGGAAGGTAATTTAGAACTAGTAAGCCAAGCAATAAAAATCAAAATAGATGAAGTATATAAACAATACTGCATACCAATAGTGGCATTTTTACCGAGCATAAATAATAAGCCCGATAGTAGGGTTCCAAATAATCTTCCCGCTGCATTAGCCATATAGTAATAACCAACATTTAAACTTACTTTCTCATTATCTGAATAAGCCAAAATCAAGTAGGAATGAGTAGATGAATTCATTGCAAAAATAAAGCCGAATATTATTAATCCAATAACAATTACAGGACCTAATGATTTATCACCGTTTAATGCTCCTGCAATAAATAAAGGAATAACCGTCAAGATAAGTCCCCAAAATTGAACGGTAGTTTTTGTTGGGCTATTATTTTTTCCCCATACTTTTCTAAGTAATGGAGCTAATACTTGAAAGAAACCATAGATTATTATCCATCCACCCAAGAACAGCCCTATTTTTAAATAATCCCATCCAAAAGAAATGTCTAAAAATACTGGAAGAGCTACTACAAACCAGACATCTCTTGCTCCAAATAAGAAAAACCTTGCACTTGAAAGAATATTAATACCTTTAGACTTTGAATAAAGGTCTTTAAAAATTGGCTTTCTTTTCATTTTCCCTGAATCTTTAGGAAGACATAAAGTTAAAAAGAATGCGAAGCATAGACCTAAACCCATTATTCCAACTGCATTATTAAAGCCCGATAGCTTGTATAAGAGACCCCCTAGGAAGAAACCAACACCCTTAAGTGCATTTTTAGATCCTGTTAAAATTGAAACCCACTTAAATAATTGTTTTTGACTATTTTGATTATTCTCTTCTGAATCTGGAACTATTGATTTAACTGCACTTTTTGCACTCATTTTATTTAAATCTTTTGCTACCCCACTAAGTGCTTGGGCTAACATAACGTATGAGACGCTAAAGATTATTGACCAATTCTCTTTGACTGGAATCAGCATGAAAAGAGCAAGAATTTGCAGAATCGTTCCTATCCATAAAGTAAGTCTCAACCCATATCTTGCCCCTATCCATCCTCCAAATAGATTTGTAATTATTCCAAAAAATTCATAGAAAAGAAAAAGTAAAGCTATTTGCAGAGTTGAATAACCAAGTTCATGAAAATGACCAACAACTAGTATTCTCAATGCACCGTCAGTAAGAGTAAATGCCCAATAGTTTGCGGTAACGACACTATATTGTTGAAGGCTAGATAACTTCATAAAAACTAAAATTTATTTTCTTTCTCAATTACATAAGAAGTAAGATCTGCAAGCCTGCAACTATAACCCCACTCATTGTCATACCAGGCATAAATCTTTAATAAATTAGAATTTACAACCATCGTTGAAAGTCCATCAATTATTGAACTTCTACAGTCATTTAAGTAATCAGCGGATACTAAGGGTCTCTCCTCGTATCCAAGAATACCTTTTAAGTATGTTTCAGATGCTTTTTTAAATTCATTATTTACTTGCTCTTCAGTTACTTCCTTATTTAATTCAAAAACTATATCGGTTAATGAGGCGTTTAGAAGTGGAACCCTTATTGCATGACCATTTAGTTTTCCTTCTAATTCAGGGAAAATTTCAGCAATCGCATTAGCTGATCCAGTTGTAGTAGGTATTAAGCTTTGCATGCATCCTCTTGCTCTTCTTAAGTCACTTTTGTAAAAATCTACTGGAGATTGTGTATTTGTAACGTCATGAATAGTTGTTATAACCCCATGTTTAATTGAGAAATTTTCATTAACAACTTTTACGATGGGAGCCAAGCAATTTGTAGTACAGGATGCTGCTGTAATTAATTTATGTTTTTCAGGTTTATAAAGGGCTTGATTAATTCCATAAACAATATTAAGTGCTTGTTCCCCTCCCACAATTCCTTTCACAGGACAAGCAACTATTACTTTTTTTATTCCAAGAGAATCAAAGTATGGATTTAATTCTTTAGGAGCTTTGTTTTTACCTGTACATTCCAAAACAAGATCAACCGAAGATTTATTCCATGGAACATCCAGATAGTTCTTTATTGATGTAAAGGAAATTTTTTTATCTTCAATTATTATTTCGTTGTCATTCGAAGCTATTTTTTTATTCCATTTACCATGAACAGAATCAAACTCTAGTAAATGAGATGCAGTTAAAGAATCCCCATTAATTTCATTTATATGAGTTATTTCAATATCTTTTCTTTCCCATAAAATTCTTAAAACTAACCTACCAATTCTTCCAAATCCGTTAATTCCAATTTTCATAGAAATTTCAAAACCTAATATAATATATATCAAAAATAATTGATATATCAATAATTCTTGATATGTGTAATTAAATTTTTTAGGTTAGTATTTAAAAAGTTAATGATCTTTTGATTTTGTTAGAACAACTTAAAAAGATTGATAGTGATCAATTTATTGGGATAATGGAGTCCCTCTCAGATCCGATTAGAATAAATATTCTTGAATTAATGATGGGTGGAGAGATATGTGTTTGCGACATAGTTAAAGTAACTGGATTATCTCAATCTAAAATTTCCTATCATATAAAAATCCTTAAGGATTCAGGTCTTATCTCTGATAGACAAGAAGGTAGATGGGTTTACTACAAATTAGATTTGGAAGTATTATCAGATATTAAAAATTGGATGGGTAATTTAATTCAGTCATCATCAAGTAAAAGGTCTTGTGAATAAATAGTTTTTAATCTATTTAGGTTTTTTACTCATTACATATAAATAATTTTTAAATTGAAAATTAATTCTCAGGGTTGGAGTTTAATTTTCAGTATTGGTACTTTATTGATTATTTTATTTATTTAGAGGTTTAATGAACCTAGTGATGGTTAGCGATTAACTGGACAAAGTTATACAAGGCTATACAAATAATCGCTATTTAATCGCTATTTAAATTATTGAGACTTCTGAGAAATAAAAAAGCGAGTTGGGAGACTCGCTAGTATGACTTGGTTTTTAAATGGTCGGGGCGACAGGATTCGAACCTGCGACCTAGTGCTCCCAAAGCACCCGCGCTACCAAGCTGCGCCACGCCCCGCTAGTAGTAATTATAGAGCCTGACAGGGTTTTTGTATAATCTTCAGTCCTCACTTAGTTTCTAGTTTGTTAGATACTGTTCGATTCTGTTTGATTTATATGTGTTTTGTCGCTATTTTGTCACTAAGGATATTAACTCCTTGTCACTAAATTTGAACTGTTTTTAGTGACAAACGCTGAAGCACCCGCTCTACTCAATGCCTACTAGATACAAAGCTGAAACTTGGGTCATATCTCTGAGGGATATGTTGAAGACGTCTGTTGGTTCATGGTTAAGAATTGGAGAACAATCCAACAAATGCAAGATTGATATTAGATATGACAATGGCAAGAGAGAAGTAGGAACTATTCCAATCTTATGGAAGCAAGCTAATGCAACAGAGATTTATGACTCAGTTAATAAAATCGCAACTCTTGTTAAATCTGGGAGAACACTAAGAGAATCAATAGAGGCATTTTATGGAAGTAGCCCAACTGCTCCTGTTGCTGTTGAAGCTCCAAGTCCTGAACTGATTAGAAATTCTTGGCAAAGTTTTGGAGAAAGTAAATTAAAAAGAAATCAAATAAAAGAATCAACTTGGAAAGGTGTTTATGCAAAAAGTTTTAAAAGATTAGAAAAAGTATTGGACAAGGTAGTTGATGCAGAAACTTGTTTGACTATTCCTGTTGAAGATTTAGAAGGAGGATGCAGGACCAGAGAGATAACAGTTCAACATCTTGCTCAATGGTTGAGGTTTGCTGTTGGGCAAAAACATTTAGATGCACAAAGATGGAATCCTCCACCTGAACAATCCAAAGAGATTAAGGATTACATTGGCGAAACAACCAAAAAGGCAACAGAAGGAGTTCCTATTTATGACAATGAATTTCTTGAATTAATTAATCAATTATCAAAAAATAGAGAAGGCAAAGCTGCACAGCGTTGGATATTTGCTCTGCAGATTTTTGCAACTTATGGCATCAGGCCTGCAGAAATTGAACACCTAAGAATCCAAACAATAAATGAAGAGAAAAGTTTATTTTGTGATTACATCAAAAGGAGTGGAGGTGGTTCAACTCAGCCAAGAGAATTAGTGCCAATTCACGATTATTGGGAAAAAGAATTTGACCTGCTAAATAAGATTGAAAGTGGTTATCCTTTGCCAAGTTTTTCAGGTGGAGTTGCTGAAGCTACAAGGAAGTATTTACAAAGGCAAGAATATTGGAAAAAGCTAGTCAAGGAAAGAGGTTTGAAGGTGTATTGTTTCAGGCATGGCTTTGCATGGCGAATCCACACAGACCCAAAATATTGCAACAAAATATCCACAAGGATGGCATCAAGTTTGATGGGCCACAGCCATGAGACGCACATCAGATCGTATGGTCAATGGACACCTGCAGGAAGCGTCAGAAATAGTATTAGAGACTTGCTGAAGGATTAGCTACACATACCCAAAAATCTGTTTGTTAGATGTTGTCAGAACTTGTTAAATACATTATCTTTATTAACAAGGTCTGAGATTAGATTCTCAAAATCACAATCGGTATTTGTTGGAGGACAAACGATTTCTACTGTGTGTTCAGCATTACGGGATGACGGACTGAATTTTGAATATTCACCCCCTTGCTGACTTATGCCGCGCAATAGTAATCGTTATCCTTCTAAAGACAAAAGTAAGTTAAAAGACGGAACTAATTCCAATATCAAATACAACCCTCAGACAGAGGATTCTCCCAAAGTGTGGGATTATTTCTTGTCTCAGAGGAAGTTTGATGGAATAGTCTGGGAGGAAAGCAACATTGCTGTATATAACGAGGTCATAAAGAAGAAAAGGGATTAATTCCAGAAATTAGTCCAATGATTAAAAAGAGAATGGTAGGTAATGCCCTGCCAGAAGGCGAATGGCGAAAGACTGCTGAAGCTGCACCGCTTCTCGGAGTTACTCGCCAAAAATTAACCCAATTAGTTGAAAAGGGTTATTTCATAGGTGGTCAACACTTCCTGAAGTTAGGCGATACAGACACCTCCCCACGTTTGTGGAATATAGATTCTTGCAGATTAGTATTTGCTGAATTAGCTGCTCCTTCATTTGGAAGGAAATATGGCTAAAGAATTTAACCCAGAGGCACTCTGTGAAGGTAAATTCTCCAACATTATCTGTAATCCAAGAGCATCCAAATACATGGTTGATCTTGCAATGGAGTATTACCTTGCTGACCATAGAAAGGAAGAACTAGCAAAAGTATATAAGGAATCAATAGAGGCTGAGTACAGGCAGGAATGTGAGTTCCTGAATCTGATGGAGGGGCAAAAATATGAATCGTACTAATACAACTAAATGGAGATATTTTGGTTTCCTCTGGGAATCAATTAGGGCTGAATACTTTGCAAAGCATGGCAGGAAGGATGAGAGTTCTTTTTGTTTAGAACTTGCTGCGCAACATAAGGCCAAGTTGAAAAAGATGGAGGAGGAAGAAGTTGATTTCAAATAAAAAGGACTGCGCTAACAGCCCAAAAGTAAAAAATTCTATTAAATCTATTATGCCAAAAGATCAGAAGGAGATGGGCCTTGTTGATTGGGTACAAGTAAGAACTTTTACAGACTTGCTGCATCACAATGACTCGCTCGGAACAGATGAAAAACCGCACAATCCAATCTTTGCTCTTTTCCCAACTGCAAAAGGTCCTTGCATCCATGAAAGAGGATGGAGAGTTGCTTCCCACAATAAGGAAACTATTGAACCACATTTGAAGAGAAACAAAGACTTATCTCTTGGACTTATTGTTGGAGTTCATAAACCTAAACCAGAGGATTGGGGAAAGTTACCAGACCACAAAAACAAGTCAGGCAAAACCAAAACTTGGGGAGCTACAGATGACCACATCAAAGAGGTCTGGGGAATCTTCGCAGAGGGCGATAGTGGCAAACTTGATTTTGAAAGCCAATGCGAGCAAGTAAGAAATACAGGACTGCTTCCATCTGTAGAAATATTTACAGGCAATAAAAGTGGTCATTTTTATTTCTTAACTTCAGAACCAATAGAACCTGACAAATTCAGAGAGTTGCAAAAAAGGCTTGCGCAGTTCCTCAATGACAAATGTCCTGATCTTGGAATTGATAAAGGAATCCATAATCCTGCAAGAGTTATGCGAGTGCCTGGAGGATTACACGCGAAGACGCGGAAGAGGTGTGAAATTAAAACAATTAGGACAAATAGGTACTCAATAGAAGAGTTGGACAACTTATTGCCTCCTTTGGTCCACAAGAAGGTGGAGCAAAAGAAAATAAAAACATTTTCAGAGAAGGGGAGGGAAAAGTATTTAACTAAACCTGCTGAAACTGCACCTGCTGAGATACAGACAGAAGGATGGTTCAGCGATATGCCCAGAGAGTTCCAATATCAAACTGCAGTTGAGATGCTTAAGTTTGTGCCAAGAAGGGAACAGTTGGGCAAGGGAGAAAGACAAGGCATTTGTATTCCTGTGCTGTTTGGTTTGGTTAATCACTTTGGAGAAACTGAAGCAACAAGGATTATTGAAGAAGCAAATTGGACTTCAGAGAACTGGAATCCCCTCCATGAGATGCAATATGTTCATAATCCAAACAATGAAATAGGTTGCTTAATTCATCATGCGAGGGCAAATGGTTGGACCTATGAGGAAAAGAAACCAGACAAATCTAATGCAATTTCTTTGGATGATGTATTCCCAAAGCAACTTGTTAATCATCTAAGGACAGTTACTAAACATCATTCCTACTCGGATGAAGTTATTGCAATTACCTATTTGATAGGTGTTGCCCCATTGCTGAAATTGGGTGCAAGCATAATGACAAATCCTTTGACAGATTTTGAAGTCCCTCTGACTATGTTTGCCTGCTGTGTGGGTAAGAGTGGAGTCAAAAAATCTCCCCTGCAAAAGATACTTATTGAGCATCCTGTTAAAAGGGTTATCAAAAAGCAAATGGAGGAGAATTATAAGAATGGTCTGCAGTATGCAAAAGACTGCAAAGCATATTCCAAAGATAAGGAGAAGTTTATTGATGAGAATGGGATGCCTCCTGAAAAACCTCCCTATCCAATTCTGATAGTTCAAGACAGCACACCTGAAGCACTTCAGGAGCAGCTATGTGAGAATGAAAAATCTAAGAAAGCACTTCTTAGACTTAATGATGAATTGGCAGGTTTGTTTAATACTTTTGGGAGATATACAAAGGGCAAAGGTAATGAAGAGCAGCAACTTCTTGAGCAGTATGACGGCAAAGGGTTCACAACTCTGCGCAAAGAAAGGAGATTAGTCTGTAATCAAACTGCAATTAGTGTTTTTGGTGCAATTCAGCCTGAAGTCTTAGCAAAGATGATGAAGGGCAAAGATGATAACGGAAAATGGGCAAGATTTATCTTTTATCAACTTGAGTTTGATTTAACTCCATTGCCTACCACCGCAACAAGAGAAGAAATCCTCCAACATCACAATGCAAAAGATCATCTGCAATACTTCGCGCAAAAGATTTTTGAATATAACAGCATTTATTTGAAATTATCGCCTGAAGCAATGGCTAGGTTTGCTGAGTATGAGTTGGATAGGAGAAAGGATTCTCATAAAACTAAGAGGAGTTCCTGCGCTGCTATTTACAATAAATCTGCAGGAAAAGTAGCCCGCATGAGTGGCCTTTTGCATATTATTTCTCAAATTAATTTAGAAACTAATACTGCAGAGGTTTCTTTGGATACTTTAGAAGCTGCAATTAAGTTAATTGATGCAACTGATAGTTTTGCGGTTGACTTCCAGAATGATTCTTCTCTGAATGACAAAGATAGATTATTGAAAAATATCCACAATATTGCGAGGAAATCAAAAGCTCCTGTGCCTTATCGGGATATTTATAATGCTTTATCTCTGAAAGTCAGACTTGCTAATAATCAGGAATCAATATTGGAGATGTTCAGCAAACTTCAGGAGATGGAACTGGGCAAGATATCCAAAGGCAGCAGAGGTGGAATTTGTTATCAGGCTGTTAAAGACTTCCCCAAACGCTGAATGTAGATTGGAGGGTGTATTGGGTGGAATACACCATAAGAAAACAATAGGGCAAAAGCATAAGGGGAACTGTAGATATGTATATCTCTTTTTTATCCTCTTTCCCTTGAGTCTTTCCAAGTTGTTGCCCCACAGTTTTTCTTGGCATTGGACAAAAGCTGCATACGCTCCAACATTGGCTGAAATCCTTGTCTGCAATTACTTTCTTATGTCGTACTTTTTTGCTGTATGTATGATTTTTTGGTGTTCTGCTTTTCCGATTTTTCCCAGATAAAAAAATATAATTGAGATAGATATATTTATTAAATATGAGTATCTGGAATAGGTTGAATAGAGCAGATGAGAGATTAAATAAACTTGGATTTCAAAGGAATCTGCCTACACTTCGCTGCATAGTTACTCAGGGAGAAGATTCTCCTCCTGATGACTACTTCATCTCTACAACTGACCCTCAAGGTAATCAGATAATTAATAAAGATCCTTTTGCTCTATGGATAAATGTAGAGACTAAAAACCCATAGAAGCAACAACAGCCTTTTTCCTTTTTGGACTTGTTTCAAGATACTTGGCAAGTGCATCCAAGCTGCTGTGACCACTAATGCTTTTTATTGCATTTAAGGTCATGCCTGCTTCATCTGCTGCGGTCAAACCGCTTCTCCTGTAAGTATGTGTACTGCAGCCTTCAAAATTCAAAGATTCTGTATATTTCCTCATTTGTCTATCAAATGCCTGCCTTGAAAGATGTTGTCCACGTTTTGCGCCTTTAAATAGCCAATCATCTAAGTCAGGGCGCGCCCATTCAAGGTTTATTTCTCTTTGATTTCTAAGTGGATATTTATACCAATGATTTTCTTCCCAATCATTTAAAACTGATTTTAAAGTTGGATGCAAAGGAACTTCTCTTTGCTCGTTTGTTTTGGTGTCTTTTGCTTTGAACAGGATGTAATCCTTCTTGATATTTCTGAACTTCAAACTAAGTGCTTCTGAGATTCTGCAGCTAGTAAAAGTACATACAAAACTAATAACTCTATGCTGACCCATTGGGAATGAATTACATAGTTTTTCTAGTTCATTAGCTTCAAGGATGGTTGCCTGCCCTTCGCGTTGGTCTTTGGGCATGATTTTTACTGTAAGTGAATTTGAGCTACCTGATAGCAATGGATTTGCTAGTGCTGTTGCTCTTTTCTAAATTAGCGCAAAACCATATTAATCAGTTACAACCATGCTTATTTATCAATACAAAATAACTTATACAACTAGCTTTTTTTATTACTAATAATGATATTTTTATTACCTATTATTTACTGCTTATTTATAACAAATAGTGATATTAATATTGCTTATTTGTAATAACTAGGGGGAGGGTTCAGAAGCCTGCAAAATGTTATCGACAGACGGGGAACTTACATAAACAATATAACAAATAAGAGGGATAAATGCACACCCATAGTAATACAAATTAAAGAAAAATGTTATAATTAAGTTATACTTTCTCTCTTTATTATGTATCCCGAAGAAGAGCAAGATTTCGATATCAGGCAATGGAATTTGTCAGGTTGGTTTATGGGTGTAGCTGAGACAGTTTGTCCTTCTAACTATCAGGACAAAGTTGATTGGGCTACTGCTGCTTATAAACTTTGGCAAAGAACTGGTATTAAACCTGAGGAAGTGCGAGCAGCGCGCTGTCCAAATTGGAAATCTTCTTATGAAGAATACAAAAAGAGAGAAAGAAGAAATAAAACTAAAGTTTTTTATTATCCATGAATTACACCGCGCAAGATGCTGAAGATTGGAGCAGATTTTGGAGGTCTGAAGTTGGAGGAACTCCTCCTGCTATTCCAACAGATGAAAGACAGTTAAACATCACGCAAAAAGAACAGTTGCGGGGGTGGGATTCTGGAAGGCTACATCAAAGACTATTTGCTAGTAGAAAACCAGAAGGGATGCCTGCAGAAACATTTGCACACCATTTGACAGGAGCTTATGTTCCTGAAGATATTCCTGTCCTTCGCGAGTTTGGTTATGAAGCAAAGGCGCAAGAGTTGGAAGCACAGGTCAGGGAAGCTGAAAGAATAATCATGGAAAATAAAATTGCAGAATCAGCACAGCGCAATGCTGAGAATGAGAAAAGACTTGCTGCTTGGCAAAAGCTAACACCACAGCAAAAGTTAGCTGCAGCAGGTCCTCTTCCTCCTGATGTAATAGCAAGAAATAGAGCGCAATTTGGATTAACAGGCAAACCCTCTTGGGAGCAATAGATGTCTGAGTTGTTGCCCAACAGTCAATTACTGGAAGAAATTCCTCCTGCAGTTTGGCAAGCGTTAAACCACAGAGCAATGGGAGAGAACTGGGGGAAGGCTGCTGAATTAGCAGGCATCCATGTAAGAACCCTCAAAAAATATAAGGACCTCCCAGAGTGTGTGAAATTTGTCCAAGATCAATGCCAAGCATCACTAAGACAAGGCAACAACTATGTGATGCAGAAGATTCCGCTAGTTCTTAAAAGATTAGTAAAAACTGCATTAGATGATAATGAAAGAGCGTATAGCAGAAATAATGCGAGTGACATCTTGTTGAGGTATGTATATCAGCAAGAAGAACTGAGAGAACAAAGAATAAAAACAGAAATTATTGAACAAAAAATAGCAGCTTTAGAAGGTGGCAAGACAATCAATCTCTACTGAAGGACTTCCTACTTCAAGACCTGAAGCAAAGAAAACAGGAAGCAAATACTACTTCACAGGAAAACCCTGCAAGCATGGTCATGTAGATATTAGATGGACAAAAACTTCTACCTGTAGAGAGTGTTCAAGAGTTCAAGGTTCAGCTTGGGAGAAGAAAAGATGGGCTGACCCAGAAAAGAGAAAGAAGTGTCAGGACAAGTTAAAGAGTTGGAGAGAAAAGAAAGGAAAAGAGTTTATGCAGCAATATTGGAAAGAGCAAAGAGAAAAACAAAAAGAGACAAATAAGATAAAAAATAGAAAATATAAAAAGAATAGACTTGCTACTGACCCACACTTCAAAGAGGCAAAGAGACTTAGTGATGAAGTAAATAGATGCTTAAGAGGCAACAAGATTTATAAAACACAGGAAACCAAAGACAGATTAATGATGGATATTGTTGGATGTAATTTGGAATTTTTTACTATATATATAGAGAAACTTTTCCAAGAAGGAATGAGTTGGGAAAACAGAGGCTTTTGGCATCTGGACCACATTAGACCTGTAAACACTTTTGACCTAACTGATAAAGGTCAAGCAAAAGTTGCTTATAACTACAGGAACTATCAACCTCTGTGGAAGATAGATAATGAAAGGAAAACAGGCAAATATGATGAAGAACAGGAGTTTATATGGGTTGGACAAATGAGGCAGAAAGGTTATAAAGGAGAGTTATATCAATGCTTCTCGTCACTAGCTGTCACTAACCTAAGACCTAGTGCTTCCCTAGCACCCGCGCTATCAAATCTCTGTCACTAAGCGTCACTAAACACTCTTTTACAATTAAAAGAAATTAAGTCATATCAATAGGTTTAGTTTGTTATATCTGTCGCTCCCAAAGCACCCGCGCTACCAAGCTGCGCCACGCCCCGCCCATAAGATCTTAGTCCATAACATGCATCTGTAAAAGACTAATTTTTCAAAATATTTATAAAAAGGCGATTATTTAAGGAAAATAATGCATTCCTCACTAAAGTGTCACTAAATAAAATCTTCTGAATAGCACGGGAGCTATTTAATCAAACGATTTACTTAATAATAATAAATGAAAAAAAATATATTTCCGCTACTACTTTTTTTAACATTTTCTAATTCTCTCAATGCAGAAATAGATCCAAAGGTTCATGATATTTGTAAAAGTGTCAAAGATTATAAGGGTTGCGTTGAATTAAGAACTAAGAATAAAGTTGATTCAGAATCCAGACAGTGGGTTAGGAAAGACGGGAGCTTAAGTGTCTTTAATCCCGCAGCTCTATTAGCTATAAAAGTTAAAGGTGAATATGGTCGTTACATTACCTTTAGATATTTTAGAGATAAGAAAGGAAGGAAATATGAAATGACAGTTGAGGCTGATTGTCAAGATTACACAGCTAATTGGAAAGATGATGGTAGAGGTTGGTTAAATCTTAGAAGTAAAAAATGGTCTAGATTAGAACCTCCCCAAGAAGCAAAAAAGATCCTTGATGAATTTTGTCCTCAAATGACCAAGTTGGTTAAGGATGCAAAATCAGGATCCACCAAATATTTCGAATATCCCCCATCATCAGCTGTTGTTGTAAAAAAATCCAATCCTGGAGTTCCTCATATTCCATTTGTTGACCCTGGTCAACAAACTTCCATTCCTCAGCAACCGCCTTACAAGCCTCCTACTTACAAAATTCCTAGTTCTACAATAGAACCCTATCGTAATACCTATTCCGATCCTTACAGAAATCCCTATAGTAATCCCTATAGTACTTATTAGTTAATCTTGGAATAGAGGGAATAAATAAAGCACCCATGCTATTGAAAAGTTCTCACTATCTCTCACTAAATAGATTGTAATATTTTACCTTAATCTAGTTATTGCAATACTTTTGGTTTGTATAATCGGTAACTCCCAAAGCACCCGCGCTACCAAGCTGCGCCACGCCCCGCTCATAAGATCTTAGTTCATAACAGACATCTATAAAAGACCAAATTGCTGAATTTTTTATAAAAAATTATTTTTTAGGCTGGAAAATGAGTTTTGTCGATACTATTTGCACCTAAAATCAGGCCGAACAGTTTTTTGGTTTTTGTATTTATCACCCTATGGAAATATCTGATTATTAAATTCTTTTAAAGAATTATTATCATAAAGAATGTTTAGATTTGAAGGTATGAAAAATCTAGAGAGTTTGATTAAGACTTATAAAAATTTTCCCAAACAAGGTATAGCTTTTAAAGATGTACTTGGAATTATTCAAGATGCAGAAGTTTTCAGAGAATTAATTTTAAAAATGGCTTCAAATAATATAGTAAAAAATTCTGAAGCGATAATCTCGATAGAGGCTAGAGGTTTTATTTTTGGCTCGGCAATTTCTTTTCAAGCCTCGAAACCAATGTTAGTTGCTAGGAAGCCAGGAAAACTACCTGGTGAACTAATTCAAGAGAAATACAATTTAGAGTATGGAGAGGATTCTCTCTATATTCAAAAAGAGGCTATTAAAAAGTTTAATTCTTATCTTATAATTGATGATATTTTAGCTACTGGCGGAACAGCGCAGTGTGTGGCTAATCTAATTTATAAAAATGGAAGTGATGTATCTGGTTTATTAACTGTGGTTGAGTTAATAGATCTTGATGGAAGATCAAAATTTGATTTCCCTGTAGAATCTATTTTAAAAATTTAGGTAAACCTTTTTGGAATTTTTAAAGAGTTGAATTGATTTAAATATTTATTGTAAATGAAATTTAATTGGAATTATAAGAATTTCAAATTAGTCCTATTGAACCTGCAGTAAAACCAACAACTAGAAAAAAAACAAATTCAGTTAAATCTCTAGGTATAGAGTTCATAATAAGATTAAGTTGAGTCATTTTACCTTGTGCTCCTCAGGTTTATAAATTTTTCAAAAATATAACTAATAATTTTTTTTTTTGAGATTAAATAAAGCATTTTTTTCTTTTTTCTAAAGATTTCAGAAAAAAAATTAAATCTAGAAGTTGAAATTCTTTATATTTGATTATTAAAAATGAATATTTGGGGTAAATTTTTTTTGATGCTATATTTTTAATTAAAAGCTATTCATGAATAATTTAAATGGATTATAAAAAAAAGTCTTTGAATAACCTTAATGGTAATGAAAGTTATGAGGAAATAGATACTAGGCTTGCCTCTGGATGGTTTGTTGGCTCCGTAAATGGCCATAAGAAAAAGAAATACAAAACCAAACAAGTCACTTATAAGATAACTAAAAAAAATCATTTAGATACCTAAAATTTAAGTATTTTTTCAAGAAAAAAATATTTAGAACTTAATAATAAAATCATGAAAATACTTTATGTTTGTAATAAAAAGGCATAATAATTTGCCATAAAATAACTAAATTAGGAATATATAAGATAAATATAAAGAGTGTATAGGTTGATAAAGTGGCACAAATTAATTGTGAATGTATCGGCTAATACTTGATTTTGTGTGCTCATATACATTATCTTAAGGTGTCCTTTAAATTTCGTGTGAGGAATTTATGAAGCTTTTTAAAAGCTTGCTTGTAGCACCAGCGACACTAGGTTTACTAGCTCCTATGGCTGCTACAGCAAACGAAGTTACAATTAGTGACTTTGCTCCCGCTGAAGAACTTGCTATTACCAATAGCCGTGTAGATGGTTTAGAAGCAAGATTAAACAACTTTGAAGCTGGTTCTTTCTCTGAAACAACAACAGCATCATTCTCTGCTGATTTTGCAATTGGTGCAGCTGGTGTAGAAGCTTCTAGTGCTTCTTCTGAAACAGTAATGGCTGGTTATGGGTTTCAAATCGACCTAAATACAAGTTTCACTGGTGAAGATTCATTTGATGTTTCTCTAGATGCTGGTAATGCTGGTACTGATGGTATTGCAGAATTCGACCTAAACTCAGGTGGTGACGGTTTAACAGTTGATGGTATTTCTTATACATTCCCAGTCTCTGGTGTAACTCTATTAGTTGGTGACACTGTTGACGGTAGTTCACTATTCAGCACAGCTTGCGCATATAGTGGACCATCTAACACACTTGATGATTGTGGTAACGTTAATGCTGCTTTCGTTGGTTCAGGTACTACACTAGCTGCAAGTTACGATTTCGATAACGGTTTTACAGCAGCACTCGGTTATGCCGGAGATGGAGCTTCAAGTTCAGGTCTTATGACTGCACAAGGTTCTGATTCTTACGGTGCTAACGTTGCTTATACTGCTGATACATACGGTGTATCTGTAACTTATGCAATGGTTGAAGATGCAACTGGTGTAGATGATACATACACTGCTCTTAACGCTTACTGGACTCCAGAAGGCTTCCCATCAATAAGTGCTGGTTACGAATGGGGTGATGACGGTTCTGAAGCTTCAACAGCTGATGAATTAACAAGCTATTTCGTTGGAATAGAAACAGAAGTTGGTCCAGGAACAGCAGGTGCTGCTCTAGGTACAAAGACTCCAACAGTTGAAAGTTCTTCTGAGCTCTTAATGTATGAAGCATTCTAT
>CACBBI010000020.1 GCA_902537445.1 uncultured Prochlorococcus sp. | reverse complement strand
TGAAAGGAATGAATTGTGGATAGCTGATGGACAAAATGTTTGGTGTGAAAATAAAACTGGATCAAAGATTAAACCAGATTTATCAGAGTTTAAAACTCTCAAAGACATGATTTTAGTAACAAGCAAGAATCATGGGAATCAAATATTGCAGAATTTGGTTCAAGAAATTAATTTTAGAGAAGTCAAAGTTATGGGAAGCATTGGTTGTAAGATTGCATCCATATTACGAGGAGAAGCTGATATATATATATGTTTAAGCCTGCCAGGTAAAAACTCACCTAAAGACTGGGACTTTGCTGCTCCCCAAGCTATTTTAAAATCTGCTGGAGGAGCAATAACAAATATAGATAATCAAGAGTTGACTTATGGGAAATCAAATTTCCATCAAGGCGGAATAATTATTGCCTCAAATAATAATATTAATCATGGTAAGATTTGTTTAGAGATAAAAGACCTAATCAAAACGAATAATTTATATCCCTTTAAATCTTAATTAAGAGGTGCTACAGGAGTTGGCGTTGGCTCTGGATAAGACATGCCACCGTTTTGGGCTACTCCTCTTAAGGTTAAATTAATTCTTCCCCTGCTATCTATTTCCCTTACTCTCACAGTTACCTCGTCACCTTGTCTGACAACGTCTTCTACCCTTTCCACTCTAGCTTCAGATAATTGTGAAATATGAACCATACCTTCTTTCCCAGGTAATATTTCTACAAAGGCTCCTATTGGAATAATTCGTGTAACGAGACCTGAGAAGATTTCCCCTTCATGAACTTTTCTGGTCAAACCCTCAATTATCTTTTGTGCTTCCTCTGCTGCAGCTCCATCATGAGATGCAATAGTTACTATTCCTCCATCCTCTATATCAATCTTTGTATTAGTACGCTCAGTTATACCCTTAATAGTTCTTCCTCCTGGTCCTATTACTGTCCCAATTAACTCAGGATCAATTCTAAAGCTAAGGAGTCTAGGTGCATGCGGTGATAATGATTCTTGAGGTTTTTCAATAGCCTCTTTCATTTTTTCTAGTATATGCAACCTTGCAGGACGAGCCTTTTTAATTGCATCTGATATGGTTGAGACAGGTAAACCAGTTATTTTCATATCCATTTGAAGTGCTGTAATCCCCTTTTCGGTGCCAGCTACTTTGAAATCCATATCTCCAAGAAAATCCTCAATACCTTGAATATCTGTAAGTATTCGAACCTCTTTGCCTTCTTTAATTAATCCCATGGCCGTTCCACTTACAGGGGCTTTTAAGGGCACTCCTGCGTCTAGTAATGAAAGAGTGCTTCCACAAACTGATCCCATAGATGTGGAACCATTAGAACTTAAAACTTCACTAACAACTCGTAAAACGTACGGGAAGGTCTCTTTGCCAGGGAGTACAGGAATTATTGCTCTTTCTGCAAGTGCTCCGTGACCAATTTCCCTCCTACCTGGAGTTCTCATAGGCCTAGTTTCGCCCACAGAAAAAGGAGGAAAGTTATAGTGATGCAAATATGTTTTTTCAGTACTTGGATTTAAATCATCCATCTCTTGAGCATCGCTTGGTGTGCCAAGTGTTGCAGTAGATAAGACTTGAGTCAGACCTCTTTGAAAGAGTGCAGAGCCATGAACTCTTTTTGGAAGAATGCCTGCAGAAGCTGTTATCTTTCTAACTTCGTCAAGATCTCTTCCATCAACTCTTTTACCATCATTAATGATTTGGGACCTCATTAATTTTTTCGTTAGTTTTTTAAAGTCAGAATGAATTAATTTTTCATTTTCTGCGGTTAGTACTTTTACTTGATTGTCATCTTTGAGAGCATCAATTTTACTTTGAGTTTCAGTTTTAATCTTTTCGAGTTCATGATCCCTTTCCTCTTTTGATTGATCAAATTTCTTAAGAACCAAATCAATAGCTTTACTGCAATTTTTTTCTAAATAAGAGGGTAAGCTTGTATCTTCTTCAGGATCAGATGGTTTGATTTTTTTTATTCCTAAATCTTTTAGTAAATCTTCTTGAGATTTAATAAGTTCAGTAACAGCCTCATATCCAAAATCTATAGCTTCGATTGTATCTTGCTCTGATAATTGATTTGCACCTGCTTCAATCATGACTATGCCGTCAGGTGATCCTGCAACAACAATGTCTAAATCTCCTTTCTCAATTTCTCTATAGCTAGGATTTAAAATGAAATCATCCCCTATCAGGCCAACTCTAACTGCAGCCATTGGACCATAAAATGGAATCTCTCCGAGTAAAGTTGCTATTGATGCACCTGTAACAGCCAAAACATCTGCTGGAACTCTTTCATCTAGTGAAAGGCATGATGCAACTATTTGAATTTCGTCCCTCATCCAAGTGGGGAAAAGTGGCCTCATTGGCCTATCAATTAATCTTGAAATTAAAGTCGCTCTTTCTGGTGGGCGACCTTCTCTCCTCATAAAACCACCTGGAATTCTCCCTGCGGCATAAAGTTTTTCCTCATAGTCACATATCAGAGGTAGAAAATCTGATGCTTCTTTTTTAGCAGTTTTTGTTGCTGTGACTAGTAGTGAGGTGTCACCACACTCAATCATTACTGATCCACTTGCTTGAGGAGCATATAGTCCTGTAGTTAGTCGTATCTCTCGTCCGTCAAACGTGATCGACTTATTTTGTCCTTCCACTTTTTAAATTATAAATCTATACATAATTTATTCTTACATTTAATAGGGACATATTGAGTAAATTATTTAGATAAGCTATAAAAATTTTAAAATGTCCTCAAAGTCCATTTTTAATTTTTTTAATTATTATTTTTCTTAAGAAAATATAGGTCTTAAATTAAAACTCATCCTACCAACTTGATTTAACCACTCCAGGAAGCTCACCATTATGAGCTCTTTGTCTTAATTGATTCCTGCAAAGACCAAAATCTCTATACACTCCTCTAGGCTTGCCAGTTGCCCAACATCTATTTCTTACTCTATTTGGTGCAGAGTTTCTAGGAAGACCTTGAATCTTTCTATGAATTTCTAACCTTTCCATTGGATCTTTTGCGGCATTAAACTCATCTAATAATGATTTCCTTTTTGCAGCATATTTTTTCACAAGTTTTTTGCGTTTAACTTCCCTTGCAATCATGGACTTTTTCGCCATTTAATAAAATGTTTAAACTATGTATCATATTAACAGCTTGAAGAACAGTTTTTAAAATTTATTTATTGGTTTAATAATCTTTGTACAATTAATAGCTGACTAGTATCCCTTATTATAAGTAGCACACTTAGTCCAACTAAAAGAAAAAAACTGGACTGAGTAACTAGCATTTGTATTTTAACTGGAATAGGCTTTCCTCTAAACCCTTCAATTAAAGTGAAAACAAGTTGTCCTCCGTCTAACAAAGGTAAAGGTAATGAATTAAGAACTGCTAAATTAATAGAAATTAAAGCAGCAAATAACAATATGCCTGTTCCTCCTTGTTGAGATAATTGAGCACCGATTTCAACTATTTTTACCGGCCCACTTAATTGTTGAGCTGTTGAGGAGAAATTTGTTACTAACCCTTTATAACCTTGAATTGTTTTTACCAAAAGTGATGAAAACTCATTATTGGTGTATTTAAAAAGTTCGAATATATTTTTTGTCTTTTTAGTTTCTTTTTTTATATTAGGTTGTAATTGAGCACCTATTGTACCCTTCCCATCTATATTTTTTGGTACCAAAGTTAAATCTTTCAGAACCCCATCTCTATCAATTGTCATAGAAATTGGATTATCTGATGAATTTTGAATCTCTTTTACTAAAGCAGAAACTGCTTGATCGCCAACTCCTAAAGTATTGCTTTCAATTTTTAAGATTTTATCTCCTGCTTTTAATCCAGCAACAGAAGCAGCCTTCTCGGGCTGAGTAGCCAAAACTAAAATTCCAGGTTCGGGATCAAATGGAATACCAATAGTAGTTACATTTACAATCAAGATAGTATAGGCAAGAATTAAGTTAGCGAATACCCCCGCTGATATGACAATTACTCTTTGAATAACTGGCCTATTTTTTAAAAGATTTGGATCTTTAGGGTCAATATTATTTATTTCTTCATCAGGGAAGGAAACAAAGCCCCCTAATGGAAAGGCTCTAAGTGAATAGGTTATGTTTTTATATCTTTTCTGAATTATTGATGGTCCAAAACCAATTGAAAATCCATCAACATAGATACCTTGCAAAATTGCCGCAAGAAAATGTCCCATCTCATGAAAAAAAATGAGAAATCCCAGAACTGTAATTGAGGTTAAAACATTCATTTAATTATCTTAAATAGTTTTTAAAACATTTGATCCAAAATATGGAACCAGAGCATCTGGAATTTTTACGCTCCCATCAGTTTGTTGGCCATTCTCAAGAATGGCAGCCATAGTTCTTCCAATCGCAAGCCCACTACCATTTAAGGTATGCAGATATGTATTTTTTTTATCAAGTTTTGATCTTATTGATGATCTACGTGCCTGAAAGTCTAAACAATTACTGCAACTCGAAATTTCTCTATAACATTTACTACTAGGTAGCCAGACTTCAAGATCAAAAGTTCTACTAGAAGAAAAGCCCAAGTCTCCAGTACAAATATCAACTATTCTGTAGGGTAGGTTTAGCTTTTTTAAAATACTTTCTGCATCAGAAGTGATTTGTTTATGAGCTTCACTAGATTTACTTGGATCACAATACCAATAAAGCTCAACCTTATTAAATTGATGAAGTCTTATTAAACCTTTAGTATCTCTTCCATAACTGCCAGCTTCTCTCCTAAAACATGGGCTATATGCAACATACTTAAGAGGTAATTGCTTGGAATCAATTATCTCATTTTTATGGAATGCGGTAAGTGGAACTTCAGCAGTTGGCGAAAGCCATAGATCGTCATTAGAACACTTAAAACTTTCATTTGAGAATTTAGGTAATTGTCCAGATCCCGTGAGACTTTCTGAATTTACTAAAGCTGGAGGCATTAACTCTAAGTAACCATTTTTACTATGCATATCCAGCATAAAATTAATCAATGCCCTCTCTAATCTTGCACCTTTACCAATAAGAGTAATAAAACGACTTTTTGACATTTTTATTGATTTTACGGAGTCAAAAATATTAAGACTTTCTCCTATTTCCCAGTGAGATTTAATATTCTCTTTTATTAACGGATCTCCCCAAGTTTTTATTTGTACATTATCAGTTTCATCTTTCCCAACAGGTGCATCTTTGCTAGGAAAATTTGGCAAATTATAAATCTCATTATCTACTTTTTTATCTAATATTCTTTGCTTCTCTTCAAGTTCAGAAATTTTGACCCTGTATTCGTTCCCCTTTTTCTTTAAATCATTTAGTTCTAGTGAACTAGTGTCTTGTGATTTCCCAATTACTTGACCGATTAATTTGCTTAATTTTTTACTCTCAGATTGAAGGCTCGATATTTCTATGTCAATTTCTTTTTTCTTAACTGTTAATTCGTGTATGTGGGATATCTTATAAATTTTTCCTCTTAAGGATAAATTCTCTTCAACAGTCGTTGGATTTTCTCTTATTAATTTTTGATCTAACACTCTTTTTTTTTTATACCTTAATTAAGATAGTTAATCTAAATTCATTATTTGGGATTTTTGATGAAAAATTAACTAAATTAATGATTCCTAACTTATGTAGTATTTTAAAAATTAAAATTTAATTACGATGCAGAACGAGCGCGCCCTGTAGATGACCATTCTTTTAGTAAATCAATTTGCTCTTTAGCTGTTCTTGATAAGGGAACTAATTCAGAAACTGCCTTTATTAAATCTTTCTCCATAAGTTCTCTATTTTCAGAGAATGAAATATGCATTCCCTCTATCACTGCTTGTTCAAGTTCTGCGCCTGAGAATCCATCTGTTCTATCTATGATAGTGGAAAGAGGAAAACTGTAACTTGGTCTTCTTTTTTTTAAGTGCAAATCCAGAATACTTAGTCTTTCTTGAGAGTTTGGTAAATCAAGAAAAAATATCTCATCAAATCTACCTTTCCTTAGTAATTCAGCAGGAAGCTTATCTATAGCATTGGCGGTAGCTATGACAAATACGGCGGATTCTTTTTCAGCCATCCAAGTTAGCAAACTTGCCAAAACCCTTTGACTTGTTCCTCCATCACTTCTAGCATCGCCACCAAAGCCCTTGTCAATTTCATCGATCCAAAGGATACAAGGAGCCATGGCCTCAGCTCTCGATATCGTTTCTCTTGTTCTTGCTTCGCTTGAACCAACAAGGCTAGAAAATAATCTTCCAACATCTAACCTAAGCAGAGGCATTGACCAACTCTTAGAAATTGATTTTGCGGTAAGCGATTTCCCTGTTCCTTGTGCTCCAACAAGTAAGACTCCCTTGGGAATAGGTAATCCATAGTCTCTAGCTTCTTTAGAAAAGGCTCTGTATCTTTGATTAAGCCAAACTTTTAAAACATTTAAACCACCAATATCATCTTGACTTGAATTGGCTTCGAAAAATTCTAAAATTTCACTTCTGGCAATCACTTGTTTTTTCTCTTCAAGAATGTCTTTAATATCTTCTTTACTTATTTTTCCTCTTTGAGCAAGAGCCTTTGCAGTGACTTGCTTTACTTTTATTTCAGTTAGTCCACTTGAAGCAATAGAAAGTTCGTTTAAGTCTTGTTCCTGTAGATTTGAATTTGTATTGATAGCAATTTTTTTTATCAGATTTTTCAATTCTTTTTGATCAGGTAAAGGTAAATTTACAATTGCCATTAATTCATCCAACTCTTCAGATGATGGAAATAAATGAGAACTAATAATTAAATTATTTCTAGTTTTTTTAAGAGAAGAAGATAATTCTTTAATAGTTCTATTGATAGATGGATCATCATAAAATTTATGAAAATCTTTAACTAATAAAACTGTTGAAACTTCAGAACTTTGTTCTTTAAGCCAATTAAGTACTCCTAACGGGTTGTTAGAAAATTTACCTTCTTCATTTATTAATCCTTTTATACCGCTAACACAATCCCAGGAAACGAATCTATTTATATTTAGTCTTTCACAAGAGAAATTAACTAATTTTTCTAATCTTTCCTCTTCTTTAGTCCTGATCCAAATTAATGAGGTTCTTGATTTTATGAGTAATTCTAAATTTCTACACCAAGAATTCATTATTTAAGGTTAAGACTATTTTTTACTGTTAGGTTCGAAGGGTAATCTTTTATCTGAGATAGTTGAAGCAGAAGTTGTTATTACTTCATTTTTTGCTAACAATTGCTGATCCAAAATTTTCTGTAAATTCTCAGGAAGAGCTTCTTTATTAAGCAGGAAAGTCTGAAATGCTTGGAAAATATTAGCAACAACCATGTATAGTAAAACTCCTGCTGGTAATGGGAAGAACAGAAACATTCCAGTAATCATAACTGGCGTAATTTTGTTTGCTGTTGATTGCTGTGGATTCGCAGGCATCCCTTGACTTGATAAAACTTGCGAGAGAAGTAAGGTTAATCCAAAGGCACCTACTAATGCAGCAATATCCCAATTAATTGCCCCATCTACATAAAAACCGACTTGACCAAGAGCTTTTATAAATAAAAAACCACTTTTAGCGGCTAAACCAGGGATTTTCGCCTCGATCGTTGCATCACCGGGTTTAATCGCTGTTACTGTACCGTCTTGGGAAATTTTAAGATTTTCTGATCCTTTAGAAACCTTCCAAGTGGGGAGAAATTTAGATCCGTTGTCGTATTTAGATAAAACTTCTGAATAGCTATTACCATTTGTTGTTTGTAAATTTATTTTTATGGATTCTTCAGTTCCTAATTTTGTCCCATTAGGGATGGTGGCAACTACAGGAAAATGTGATTTTTCCGTAATAAAAATAGAGTGGCGTGGTGACTTGTAAGGTTTGGGGTCAATAGCTGCAACTTGATCTTGTGGAACAACCTTGAGATTTATGTTGTAGGGGACATCGGCGAATGGAGAACCTCTTAGGGTTGCAAATAATGCAAATAGAACGGGCATTTGGACAATCAAGGGAAGGCAACCTGCAAGGGGACTGCCAAACTCATTCATTAATTTTCCAAGTTCTTCTTGTTGTTTCTTTGGATCACCTGAAAATTTAGATTTTATTTCTGCTTGCCTTTTTTGCATTACTGGTTGGGCAATCTTCATCCTTCTCGCGCTTCTAATGGAACCAGCGCTTAGAGGGAAAAGTGCAATTCTAATTACGACTGTCAATGCAACAATCGCTAAACCATAACTAGGGATTAAACCATAGAAAAAATCTAGAATAGGGATAAGTAGTTTTTCAGAAATGAACCCTATCACGATATTAAAAAGAGTGTAATTTTACTAAACATTTATCTTACAGGAAAAAAAGATTTTTGTAATTAATTTATTTAGGATTTAGTAGCAAAACCTTCTACCTCGTTGAGATTTGGGATTTGTGATCTTTTATTTATATTTTCTTCAATAAATTTTTGCTTTTCTCTGAATAAAGGTAATGATTTCATTTCAACCTTTGATCCATCGTTAAGAATAAGAACCATATCACCATATGAACCGAATCCCCTTGGAATAGATCTGATTTCTTCGATATTACTTAAAGAGACCTGCGTTTTGTTTTTACCAAACCATCCACCATCTATTGTAATCCTTTTGTTTGTAATTTTATATCTCAACCACAATGCTCTAACTATTGCGGCAAAGGTAAATGGCAAACCAAGTATAGTGAACCCTGCGAGTAGATTTATTATTAAATCACTTTTGGCAGGACCACCTTCATAAAAGGTTTCTTCATTCATGTTAATCATTTGATTAGACGAGATTTGAACATTAAGTTTTGAAATTCCTCCAAAAGTATACTTTTATCATTGCAGAAATCCCCAAATTTAAGGTTAACAAGTAACCAATAAGGTGTGTGGTTATTAATTCTTTGAATGTTTGTTAGTAACCACTCTTGCAGGATTCTTCTTAATTTATTCCTTTCTACAGCTTTCTTTGAAACTTTTTTGCTAATTGCAATTGCAACCCTAAGCTTGTTTGAGGTAGTTGTGAATTTATGGGTTAAGAGTATTTCTGGATTTGATCTGGCAACCTTAAATGTCATTAATTTCCCATGATATTTAATGGAATTTTTATGAATATAATTAAAAGTCCTATGACCTTTTAAACGCATATCCTTTGGTAAGGCCATTTAAATTTAAAGTTATACAGCTATTCTTTCTCTACCTTTTTGCCTTCTGCTTTTAATAACTCTCCTACCTGTATGAGAACGCATCCTTACTCTAAAACCAGATACACGTTTTCTTTTTCTTGAAGTTCCGCCAAAAGTTCTTTTAGTCATTTGTTTAATTATCCTTGTTTAATTTATCATTTAATCGATCACTATTGTCCAGCTTCCTAAATAACTTGAAAATGATTTCCCTTTAGGTTGCCCATATGAATGGAATTGATATAAACCTGATTTTCTTGGATTATAGACTTTTAAGACAATTGCATAACTTTTTTTATTAGAGGGAATTGGGCTGTAAGGGTAAATATCTAGTGACCGTAAGCCTGATTCATCAGTCTTGATTTCTATATCAGCTTGAATCTCTTCTAAACATTTTGTTCTACTCTCAAAACCACCTATTCTTACTTTACAAAAACTAATTTTTTCGTTTTTTAAAGTGGATTTAAAGGTTTTTGGGATTGCAAGATTAATCTTTAAAAGATCAGTTCTTCTATCAGATGGCCTCAAGAAAAAATAAATTGTATTTCTAAATTTCCTTTTATTTTCTTTTTGAAACCATTTTAATCGTCTATAACCAGAGTCTTGATCCCACTGAAATTCAATTCCAGCTTTAGCATCTTGAATGTTATTAAAAAAAGGAGTTGAAATTAAAAGTGTGGGTAAAACAAAAAATCTTAAAATTTTAAAATTTAAAGTAAGTTTTTTTGTAATTTTTAACATTGATAGGATGGGATTTTAAAGGATGAGTTCGTGTTATTGAAATTTAAAGTGGGAAAATATCTTACTAAGGTTAACATCTATCTGTCCTTAATTTTGCAGCGCCTCTCAAATAAGGTTGCTTAATTGCATGATTGGGAGGTAATAAAACTTGAGCCATTATTCTTATACAAAAATCAACATCATTAGATACGTGCATTTGTTGGCAGTCTATAAAGGCTACTGAATCAAGTCCATTAAATTTCCTTGCAATTGAAGCTGGGAAACATGCATTTAAATCTTTTGTCGCTGTGAATGTAATGGCTAATATGTTCCTCTTAATTAGATTGTTGCGTGAAATTAATTCATCAATTAATTCAACTACCGCAACCTCTATTTCCCTAACAGAATTCCCAGATGCTGTTGTAGCTCCACGAATAAATGTAATTTTATAATCATCTTTCATTGTTTCATACCTATTAATCTAAGGCTTGTATAACCAAAGTACTTTATTAGATGATTCAAACTCAAAAAAGATATTATTGATAATTTTCTCAAATATTCTACTTCCAGGAATTAATCCTAGTATTTTTTTCTTCTTCTTTCCAAATGTTAAAGGCTGAATTTTAGGATCAATATTAACCATTTCTGCAGCTAGCTCCCTTGCAACAAATTCATCTCCAACCTTATCAACAAGACCAAGTTCGAGTGCTTGTGTTCCAGTAAAAATTCTTCCATCAGCAAATTTTCTTACTTCTTCCAGAGGCAAATTCCTTCCATCAGCAACAGCTTCAGTAAATTGTTTGTAACTTTCATCTATTAGTCCTTGAAGTAGGCCTCTACCTTCATCACTTAGAGGCTTATCTGGAGAAAGTATATCTTTAAATACACCGCTTTTAACAGTTTCAAATTTAATGCCGATTTTATCTAATAATTCAGATAAATTATTTCCTCTTATAATCACACCAATTGATCCTGTAATTGTGCCTGGATTCGCAACTATTTTGTCAGATGCAACACCAATGTAAACACCTCCTGATGCTGAGATGTTCCCAAAACTAGCTATGACTTTACATCCTTTATCTTTTAGTCTTTTAATAGCAGAGTATATTTCTTGACTATCACCAACAGTACCCCCTGGAGAATCAATTCTCACGATTAAAGCAGGAAATTCTCTATCCTCAATTTGTTTAAGAGCTTTAAGGACAGAAACTCTTGTTGAACTTGTAATAGGCTCATCAATTACTATACGAGCCATTCTTTTTTTTGACTTTCGTCTAAAAGGCCAAATCATTTTTTTTAAGGTAAATTCATAAAACTACTTTAAAAAGACTATCAGCAGACCTAATGAATTCAATCCTAAATTGGTTTTTAATGATACTCCCTTTTGCACTTTGGGGTACTTCAATGGCAGCCATGACTCCCTTAGTATCTAGTGCTGGGCCAGAGTTTGTAGCTTCTTTAAGATTACTTCCTGCAGGGATTCTTGTTCTAATAACAACATATTTGTTAAAAAGAGATTTAAAAATTTATAAGTGCGATTTGAAGTGGTTTTTGGTTTTTACGATTGTCGACGCCACTTTTTTTCAGTTGTTTTTAACTTATGGTATTCAAAAAACTGGAGCAGGTTTAGGTTCTGTCTTAATTGATTCTCAACCGCTTTTGGTAGCTATTTTAGCGAGAGCAATTTTTGGGAATTTAATTAATCCAATAGGATGGTTAGGACTACTTTTTGGCTTGGGAGGAATAGTATTTTTAGGAGTTCCACAAGAATTTTTAGGAAATTGGTGGTTGATGTCTAATGAGTCCATAAATGATGTTGCTTTTAACTTTGGAGAACTTTGGATGCTTGCAGCTTCTCTAGCTATGGCATTAGGAACAATTTTAATTAGATTCACTTGTACTAAAAGTGATCCAGTTGCAGTTACTGGTTGGCATATGGTTTTAGGAAGTTTGCCCTTAATTATTAAGCACTGCTTACAATCAAATTTCACAATAATTCCAGATTGGTCAATATTTGATTGGGGACTTATGTCATTTGCAAGTATTTTTGGAGGAGCAATAGCGTATGGATTGTTTTTCTACTTTGCTAATAATAAAGAAATAACTGGATTTAGTACTCTTGCATTTTTAACTCCTGTATTTGCTCTTCTCAGTGGAGGTGCTTGGTTAGGTGAAAGACTCACTATTGTGCAGTGGATAGGAGTGGTGTTTGTTCTTATCTCGGTATTTTTTGTTAGCCAGAGAAAGAGTTTATGGGAAAATAAATTTTCTGATACTACTATTTAATTAGTGTCTTTTTGTAAAAAGTCTAATAATGCGAATAGTTTTGATTAGCACTCCCATGGGGTTCCTAGGGAGTGGCAAAGGTGGTGGAGTTGAATTAACTTTAAATTCATTAGTCTCAGGTTTACTTTCTTTAGGTCATTCTGTTGAGGTTGTGGCTCCAGAAAATTCTAAGTTACATGAAAGTAATGTAAAAGCAAAATTACATTTTGTGGAAGGTGAAGATCAAATTAGTTGGCAGCATCAAAGTTACAATTCTCCCGTGATTATCCCAGACAATTCTCTTTTAGCAGGAATGCTTGAAAAGGGAATAGATATCGCTAAACATGCAGATGTATTGTTGAATATGTCTTATGATTGGTTGCCTATTTGGATGACTCTAAATTTAGAGATACCCTTTGCTCATATTATTAGTATGGGTTCTGAAAGTTCAGTAATTAATAATTTGATATCTAAAGTATATTTTAAATATCCAAATAATTTTGCTTTTCATTCGAAAATGCAAGCTAATGATTATCCATTTATAAAAAAACCAACAATTATAGGGAATGGGTTTAATTTAGATAATTATATTTTTCAAGATTCAGTGAAGGGACCCTTGGCATGGATTGGAAGAGTGGCTCCGGAAAAAGGTTTGGAGGATGCAGTTTATGTGGCAAATGAACTTGGCGAAAAATTAAAAGTTTGGGGACTTATAGAAGATGAGATTTATGCTTCAAAGATAGCAAAATCATTCCCTCAGGGTGCTATAGATTGGATGGGATTTTTATCTACTGATCAATTACAAACAGAACTTGGTAAATGTAGAGGGTTGCTAAATACTCCTAAATGGAATGAGGCATATGGGAACGTAGTTGTTGAAGCTTTAGCCTGTGGGGTGCCAGTTATAGCTTATAAAAGGGGGGGGGCCAAGTGAAATTATTCAGCATGGCCAAACAGGCTATCTTGCTGATCCTGATGATAAAAAAAATATGCTTTCCTATGTAAAGATTATTGAAAAAATAAAGCGTCAGAAATGTAGAGAATGGGTAGAAAAGAATGCCTCCGCAGATATATTTGCTAACAAGGTTGTGAACTGGCTTAATAAGGTAATCACCGAATATAAATAAAAAAAATATATTAAATGATTCTTCTGAACTCAAAAAAAAGGCTTTTAAACTCAACAATAGTTTTAATTTCTGGGATCATTATATTTATTTTAGGTTTAGGTAATACAGGACTGGTGGATGAAACACCTCCTTTATTTGCTGCTGCGGCAAGGGCGATGAGTGAATCTGGTGATTGGTTAACGCCAAAGGTCAATGGAATGTTCCGCTTTGATAAGCCTCCATTAATATATTGGCTAATGGGTTTTTTTTACTCATTACCGAAAAATGAGATTTGGGATAGTTTCGGGACACTCTCAGCAAGACTTCCTTCGGCTTTGGGATCATTATTTTTAATGTTGATGATTGGAGATACTTTGTTTTGTTGGCCACAGAAAAGTGATAGGCAATTCCTCACGCCAATAGTTGCATCATTAGGCTTTGCTTTGTCTCCACTAATAATTATCTGGAGTAGAACTGCCGTGTCTGATGCCCTTTTAACTGGAACCTTAGGGATTAGCCTGCTTCTGTTTTGGAGAAGAATGGCAAGTGAAAATAATGACCAATGTATTTCTGCGTGGGTAATTTTAGGCTTTGCAATTTTAACTAAAGGACCTGTTGCATTTATTCTGGCATTATTGACAATTACGTCTTTCTTGTTTAGTCAGAAGAATTGGAAAAACTTGCTCTGTAAGATAAATCCAAAGAAAGGTTTTTTAATAACAATACTTATAAGTGTTCCATGGTATGTATTAGAACTCCTAAAAGAAGGAAAGCCTTTTTGGGATAATTTTTTTGGTTATCATAATTTTCAAAGATATACCTCAGTTGTAAATAATCATGCGGAACCATTCTGGTTTTTTCTTTACATAATGATGTTGGCTTCATTACCATTCACACCTTTTTTGTATCACGGGATATTCAAAGCCTTTAAGGATTTCTTGATAAGTTCAAAAGAAAGTAGCAATGTCACTGAGACGCTTTATACCTATTCTCTATGTTGGTTAACATCAGTTTTGATATTCTTTAGCCTTTCTGCTACGAAACTACCAAGCTATTGGTTGCCAGCAATTCCAGCAGCGGCAATCCTAATTAGTAATAGCTTTATAAACTTAAAAAATTCAAGTAAAAGTTATCTATATTTATGGATTTTTAATATTTTAATTTTGTTTGGCGTCTCAATGGCATTCTTTTTCTCAAATAATTGGTTAAGTTCAATAAATGATCCTGAAATGCCTAATCTTGCATCTGAACTGATAAGCTCTGGAATAATTTTTAAAGCCAAATTATTCTTCTCTTCATTCACACTTCTTGCAATAATTATATTTTCTTTAAAATCAAGAAATATCCTTCTTTATCTTCAAATTTTACTTTTAATTGGACAATCTTTTTTGATGTCACCAATTAGAAAATTAGCAGATACTTCTAGACAATTACCTTTAAGGAATATTTCAAAACTAATTGTAGATATTCGTGAGGGTAGGGAAACTTTAGCAATGATCGGGATAAGAAAACCGTCATTACATTATTATTCCAGGCAAATAGTTTTTTATGAACCAAGCACTGAAGAGGGATTGATTAATCTGTCAGACAGGCTTAATACTGATAGGAGAGAAAATTATGAAGATCAACCTGATTATGAATACAAATCCCTATTGGTTGTGATAGATGAATATTCTTCCCGCCGAAAGCAATGGTCAAAAATTAATCATCAAAAACTGGGCAAATTTGGGATTTATAATTTATGGCGAATTCAAAAAAGTGATTTAAATAAGTATTCGAAATTTCTAGTGAATAGTGGCTATAAATCTGATTGGAAAAATAGAAAAGTTGAAAAATTTTAACAAAGTCTTTTTTTAAGAAGAGCTTTTTTTAGGTCATCAAGGCTGCACCTGTTGGGAATATCGATATTATTCAAATCTTCCATTAATTCGAGATCGATTACAGAATCTTCGGCTAAAAAACTAAAAACTTCATTAATGCTTATTCCCATATCTTGAGCCATTTCTGAGATAAGCCGTAGAGTATCCCTCCTTACAGAAATCCTAAGATCTAAAGGGATATATTCATTTTCAGGGGATGCTGACTTCATAACCTAAATCTTAAGACATTATTTAGTTATCAGGATATAATCTTTACAATATTCATTAATCATGCGTTCAAGGGATTTCTTTCTCCAGAAGTTGCCTAAATAAATAAATTCATAAATATTTTTAAAAGAGGAATTGTGATTATTGAAATTAAAGTTGTAGTAAAAAGAATTTTTGAAGCGATTTGTTGTTTTACAACATAAGCCTCTGCCATTAAAATCGTTGATATTGCTGTCGGGGTTCCTGCCTGAAGAATTACTGCTGATGACTGATAGAAATTAAAATTTAAAGATTTGCAAACTAAAAAAATAATAAAAGGAAGAATAAATAATTTTAATAATATTGAAAATTTAATTTCTTCATTTAGATCCAAAATCCTTCCCTTTTGATTTGTGATTATTCCAAGTCTTGTTCCAACAATTATTATTGCCAAAGCAATAACTATTCTTGCAGGAATCCAAAGATAATTGCCTAAAATTTCATCTATTTGGAAAAGATATGCAAGAAGTACCCCAAAAATTCCTCTCGATGCAGGACTATTTATCAAAGCATTAAATAGTCCTTTGATGTTTGGGATATTATTACTGTTGTATTTTTCTTGAAGGAAAAAAGGTCCAAATATCCAAGCGAAAAGTGTTGTTCCTAAATCAAATCCAATAGTGAAATTTATAGTTGTTGAAGGTAGAAGAGCTAGTGCAATTGGTATTCCAAGGAATGATGTATTACCTATTAGGCCTGCCAGCTGCAATGTGTAATTTGGAAGCCTTTTTTTAAATATTGGGATTATATTTATTAAAGTTATTAAAAATCCAATTACTGAGAATGCTAAAAATGCACTTTTAATTAGGTTTATATCTATACCTTCCTTTAATAGGAGACCCATTACACTTAATGGAATGCCAAATCTTATTAGAGGTCTTGCAATATATTTTGAAATCTTTGGATTATTTTTCCCCAGAAGAAAACCGGAGATTAAGAAAGGGATAATATTTATGAAAAGCGAGTAGATGGTATTAGTTAAATATTTATTAAAGCAATATTAACTTGCCGTAGTGCAGTCAAGAAGTTTTTTATTATTCATTTAGAATTTAAATTATTTTCCAGATTGCTTTGTCAGGAATTAGAGGAGATTTATATAAACTTTCTGGTTCTTTAGTC